>VGMA01000127.1 GCA_016866575.1 Chlamydiota bacterium | reverse complement strand
CCCGGATACCTTTCCGCTAAAGCGCAGGTTTTAGTCTTAAAAGAAGAAGCAAAAGTAGTCTATGCTAATTTATTTCCTACTTTGAGTCTTGATGCTACTTCATTCATTGCTTCATTAGGAAAAGATACAGGGCTCAATCCAGCGTTTGAACTTCCTCGTCATATCCATCCCACAACAGTTTTCTTTAACTTCAATTATGAGTTTGATTTTTGGGGTAAAAATAAACAAAAATTTGAAGCCGCCGTTGGGCAAATCAAAACTCAAGAAGCTCTTTTCGAACAATCTAAGCTCATGCTAAGTGTCGCAGTAAGCCAAACATACTTTGATTTGCAAGCGCTTACTGAAGAAAAAGAGATCTATGAAGCTTTACTTAATGATCAAAGAAGACTTTTTGATTTAGTAAAATTGCAGTTAGAAAATGGTATCACTAACGAAATCGAGCTCAATACCGTAGAGCAAAACCTCATTGAAATCGAAAAAAATATTCAAATTTTGGATGAGCAAATAGCTTTAGGCAATCATGCTCTGCAGCAATTGATTGGCAAGCAAGTGAAAGAAAATTTGGTCATTTCTCCTATCAAAATTAGTGAAGCCAAAACGTTTGATTTACCGGAATTTATAGGAAGTGATCTCATAGCAAGACGCCCTGATATTATGGCTAAGATCTGGCAAGTTCGATCAGCAGCAAGTCTAGTAGGTGTTGCAAAAACAGAGTTTTTACCTAATATCAACCTTGAAGCGGGCGGTGGTGTTTTTAATTTCCACTTTAACGATCTTTTTAAAAGAAGTTCACTTGCAGGTTTTTTACTGCCAAGTTTTGAGCTTCCTATATTTACAGCTGGCAAACTTACCGCTAATTTAAGAGCAAAACTTGCAAGCTACGATCAAACGATCCAAGAGTATAATGGCGTTATTTTATCAGTAATCCAACAAGTTTCAGATCAAGTAACGATCTTTAAATCCCTTACAAATAGAATCAAAGATCAGGAAAGAACAGTTCAGTTAGCAGAAAAAAATATGAAGCTTAGTGCATTACGAGTAAATGTGGGACTAGACCCTTTGACTAAGTATTTACAAGCATCTTCACTATTTAAGCAGGCAAAAGCAGAACTTATTGAGCTGAAAAGAGCGCAAATTCTAACGAGAATTGATTTAATCAAAGCTTTAGGAGGAGGCTATCAGACAGATGAAATTGATCCTTCATTATGTGTAAATAAGTAAAGCTATTAAAAGCTAAAAATCTCATTTCTTCTCTAGTGGCCAATCAAGCGATCTTGTATAATCCCTGGCCATGAGTAAGAATTTAACGATAGACAACTTAGGTCCTGAAGCATCTGTTAGATGGGCAGAGATCCAAGAAGAGATAGATCTTAGATTTACTACCGATGTTGCTATTGTTCATAAGCAAGCATCAGCTCCGATTGTCGATATGGCAGTCGTTTCAGAATTCGACCAACTTTTTGAGCTTAAAAACAACCCTTCTTGGGCCCTTTTTTGCCCGTTTAAGGGATATGCACTGCACTTAAAAAATCTATTCCAAAGAAAGCTGATGCCTAAAATAGAAATCCAAGAAAGCATAGATCGGCTAGACAGCTTTTTTGAATCAGGGGCCTTAGCTTCAGAAGAAGAAGCTGAATCTCTTTATAGAATTTTCGAGGAAGTCAAGCTTTTAGATGAGATTTCTGAAGAAATTTTCCTCAATATCTTTAGTTGCTTGAAGCCTTAACAAATTTTTGATTGTGATCTAAACTCACTTCTTTGGAGATTTTTTGGTATTCCTCCACTGAATCTACAATGTGAGGTTTAACAAAAACAATGATATTGCGTTTTTCCTCTTCTCTTTGCTCTGATCTAAATATTCGCCCAATCATAGGAATAGCTCCCAAACAAGGAATAGAAGAGGTTGTAATTCTTTGACGACTTCTTGTCATGCCGCTAAGAACAAGAAAATGCTCGTTGGGTACATGCACGCTTGTGATCATATTGGTCTTTGTTGTTTGTATGCCTTGATGAGGCATAGACATAGCAACAGCATGAGGAACAGCTTCAGTGATCTCTTCAGAAATATCCAAAGTAATGATGTCGTTTTCTCCTAATAAGGGAGTGATGTGTAATGATACGCCGATATCTTTGTATTCGATATTGGCAGTTGTTTGCTGACCATTACCAACCGTTTGGACTACAGAGCCGGGGAACGGGATGTTGTCTCCAACAAAAATTTTGGATAGTTTATTGTCTTGCGTGATGATCTTTTGATTGAGAACAATAGAACTATCACCATCTATTTGCAAAGCTTTGACAAGTGATGCCAAGCTAAGAAACGATTTACCCTTATGTAAAATGATATCTCCGATAACTCCTAGATCAAATCCGCTTCCTAGAGGAAAGGGATTGCTCCATTGCAAACCGAAATCCAGGCTATTTTTGATATCTGTTTCAATCACCAATACTTCTATGAAGACCTGTCTTAAAGGCTTATCCAAAGTGCGTATGAGATGAGAAATTCTACTAATGGATTCTTCTGATCCAGAAAAAAGAAGTGAGTTGGTTGATGCGATCCATTGCAGCGATTGGATAGAGTGAATTAGATCCAAAGATGCAGCTCCTGAGGCCATCGATTCAGAGACGATTTGCTTCAGAGCCGTTTGTATTTCTGAACCTTTCTGGTATTGCAATTTATGGACAAAGAACTGACCATCTTTAGTAGAAAGAGTCTCTTTTTTACCTTGTGTGCCAAAAAGAGGGGTTTTTACTTCCTTAATCAAGTAATATCCACCAGCTTCTTTCGATACTTCAAGGCCGTTTTGCTCTAAAACTTGGATCATCGCATCAAGAACTTTGTGGGAAGATGCAGGTTTATTGGAAACAAAACTGACATCAAAGAGAAGGATCTCTTCTTTGAAGATAAAATTCACTTCAGCGATTCTACTAACAAACTTAACTAATTCAAGGGCAGAGACTTTGTTAAAATTGATCAAATGCCCTTCATCTTCGGCTATCAGCGAATTGAAAAGGAAAAGAAAAAAAATACAAAGATGGCGTCTCATTGGATAGCAATAATAGCAAGGAATTTCTTTTCTTAGGAGAGTTTTATCCAATCAAAATGAGCTATTGCACCATTTTTTTAAGAAGAAAGTCTTCTAGAATACGTTTAAGAGGTTTTTTCTTTACGAAAAATTAATTTTTCTCTTAGCGCATTGAAATAGTCTAGACGCTTTTTTAAGTCCCTTTCAAAACCGCGTAGTTGAGGATGGTAGTAGCTTTTTCGATCCATACCCTCTGGGAAATAATTTTGCCCGGAAAAACCGTTTGGACATTCATGATCATACTGATAGCCCTTGCCAAATCCCATTTTCCGCATAAGCTCTGTAGTGCCGTTCACCATTTGCTTTGGCGCATCAAAATGCATAGTTTTTTTAGCATCATCAAGAGCTTGGTTAAAAGCTTTGTAAATAGCATTGCTTTTTGGTGATAAAGCAAGATAGACAACACAAGAAGCTAAGATAAGATCTCCTTCAGGAGAGCCAATTTTTTCAAAAGACTCAAGCGCTGAAAAGACATAAGGCAGACACGCTGGATCAGCAAGCCCGATATCTTCTACGCATATTCGTAGAAGCCTGCGAAATATATATATAGGATCTTCTTTGCCGTGGATCATTCTAGCTAGCGCATAAAGCGATGCATCTGGATCTGAGCCTCTTATCGCTTTTTGCAGTACAGAAATCCATTCATAACGATCATCCCCAGATCGGTTATATCGA
>VGMA01000126.1 GCA_016866575.1 Chlamydiota bacterium | reverse complement strand
ATCTTATTATTTAGAGCATATAGCTATTTTGACTTAGCCGGGTAAATTGATTGAGCTAAGAGATTGAATCTGTATAAAATATTTGAAATTAAATGAGGCTACAAAATTTAAATAATATTCTTTTTTATTTACTAAATAAGCATTTTATCCTGATTCATTAAGCCCTTTTTCAATTATTTCAATAAAAGTTTTCGCGCCAATCCAAGGAAAAGAGGGATCTGTTTTGTGAAAGAAAAATAACTTCATTCGTCTAAATCCCTAAATGGGTTATGATATAAGTCTATGGAAGAGCATGTAAGGCCGACAAGGCGAGCTATTTTGCTTTCGAGTATTTTGCATGAACCTTTTTCTGTTCTCTATCCTCTACTTCCTTTTATCTTTTTAAAAGATTTAGGGGCAAGTTCGTTTCAAATAGTTCTCTTAGTCATGTTAAAGCCCGTAGTGGCGTTGTTCTCTTTTTATTGGAGCTCAAAGGTAAAAAAGAGAAAAGATCTTTTGAGGACAAATTTGCTTGGAGCTGGAATACTAGCTAGAGTTCCTTTATTGCTTGCCTTGTTTTTAGATAACATTTGGCTTTTGATCATTGCTTCTGCTTTGTATATGCTTTTTTCTAGAGCAGGCATTCCCGCTTGGATGGAAATGTTAAAATTGAATTTACCATCCAAGATGAGAGAGAAAATATTTTCTACAGGCGCTACTTTAGGCTACGGAGTTGGGGTCGTTTTAGCAATCGTAGTAGGGCAGATTTTAGACACAAATATTTCTTATTGGAAAGTTTTATATGCCTCAAGTTTAGTGGTCGGCCTTTTGGCAGTTTTTATTCAATGTGCAATTCCTATTAACGGGGAAAACCATTTAGTAGAAAAAGAAAAAGAAAAGCTAAATCCTTGGAAAGAGAGCTTTTCTTTGATGAAAAAGCGACCAGATTTTCGCCGTTTTCAATTAGGATTTATGGCAGGAGGCTTTGGATTGATGCTTCTTCAGCCTGTGATGCCGCAGTTTTTTGACGAAGTTTTACACTTATCATATAAAAATCTTGCTATAGCATATTCTGTCTGCAAAGGGCTTGGATTTGTTTTTACTTCATCTGTCTGGAGCGCTGGCTTAACTAGAGTATCAATTACTCATCTCACAGCACTTGTTTTATTTGGTTTTTCCCTATTTCCTCTTTGTATTTTGTTTGCACCTATTTCACACTTTTGGATTTATGTTGCCTATATATTGTATGGGATTGCCCAAGCCGGCAGTCATTTAGTTTGGCATCTTTCAGGCCCAATATTTGCTAAAGAAGAAGATAGCTCAACATATAGCGGAGTCAATATCGTGATGGTGGGTATTCGTGGGCTTATAGGTCCACCATTAGGGGGGCTTTTGGCTTGTTCTTTGGGTTTATACTTTCCATTTTTTACCAGCATATTTTTATGTTTAATCGGCATATTCTTACTCTATTTCAAAGCTCCTTCTCCTATTAAAGCAGAAATAGAAGCTTGATCACAAAAAAGATCTACCAGCAAAGTTTTTCAATAAAAAGTTCAAAAGAAATGTGGGCGTCTATATAAGGGGGCAAAAGGAGCTATACATTGTCTTTAGCTGATTGGAAAGCTGTTTTTGAAAAATGGAATCTACTACATTATCAAAATGACGATGCATCTCATGACATCTACCATTTTAGACGTGTTGCGAATAACGCGTTTCACATCGCATCCAATTATCCAGAAGAAAGTGTAGATAAGTTTGTTTTACTTGCTGCAGCTTATTTTCACGATGTTGTCAATTTACCAAAAGATCATCCAAGAAGAAAAGAGGCTTCAAAACTTTCAGCAGAAAAAGCAGGTAAGATATTAACGGATTTAGGTGTGAGCAGCGAAAAAATTCCCGGCGTTCAGCATGCGATTTTAACGCACAGCTTTAGTGCAAAAATAGAGCCAAAAACGATTGAAGCTAAAATACTACAAGATGCAGATAGGATTGATAGTTTTGGTACAGTAGGTGTTCTTAGAGCTCTTTATGTAGCAGGCAGGCTAGGAAGGAGTTTATTTGATACATCTGATCCTCTTGCACATAAAAGACCTTTAGATGACCAAAAATTTAGCTTGGATCATTTAGAGACTAAGATCATGATTATGCCAAAATCGCTAAAGACCGATTATGGTAAAAATATCGCAGAGCCAAGAGTAGAAATAGTCAAAACGTTTCGAGATTTACTAGCTAAAGAGATCTTATCAGGCAAGCATGACTCATTAATGCAAGTAGCTGATACGTTTTTTGAAGCAGGAAAACAGAAGAAATTCTTATTCCATCCTGAAGATCCTTTTGCGATTTCTCGCAAAAAGAATAAAGGACTTTATGCAATGGATCATTTGCTTTCGATTGACGGGTTGAGCTGGATGTTTAGTAGTCTAAAAGATGAGCTTCGTCATCACTAAAAAAAATCTAAATCTGTTCCACATGAATAATTAAATTAATTAATTGCATGTTGTTTTTAGAGTGAATTGAATTAAATTATTCACAACATTTAGTCTCCTCACTATATTGATTGGCTATGAGCTGTATTTGCTGCATTGAATCTTTTTCCTATTCAGCTATGGAAGCGTTAACAAAATGGCGCAACGATACGCATCTTTCAGATTTAGAAGTATTTCAAAGACGCGTAGCTGCAGAAATGGGGTATAGCCTTTTGATTGTAGTAGGTTCAGTAGAAACGTTTGTCCGATTGTTTTTGGCCTCATTGGTCTTTTTGATTCAGCCTTTTTTGCAAGGTGTTGAAGGACAAGCAATAGCTAGCGCATGCACTATAGGTTTTATAGGTAATGGCCTCATTTCTTTGATTGCCACGGTCAATTCATGCACCGCTGTTTTTTTAAATCCGTTTTATAGTGTCATAGAAGACAAGGATTTAAATATAATATTCACCCCTTGTATCGAATCGAATTAATTTTTTGTTGCTATTTTTTAATCAAATTTCCCTAATCAAGTTTAAGAAGAGTACAAGACAAAGAGAGCGTGATGAGAAACACCGATCTACAAGCTTTTGGCGCACCTAATCGTTACGTGCAAGGGCGCGATGCGACCTATGAGCTTGCAGCTGAGTTACTCGCTTTAGGTATTGAGGGACCTGTAGGAATTATTACAGGAAAAACAGCGCAAAAAGCCCTCTCTTCTGTTTGGGAAAAGACTTTTAAAGAAGCGAATATTTCGTACACATTAGCATATTTTCAAGGGGAATCATCTAGAAATGAAGCCAATAGATTAGCTACTTTTTTTCAAAAAGAAAAAATTGTAGCAATTATTGGATCCGGTGGAGGAAAAACATTAGATACTACAAGAATTGTAGCAGAAATGCTAAAATTACCTGTAATCTTATGCCCCTCTACTGCTTCAAATGATTCTCCTTGCTTTTCTTCGTCACATATTTATTCAGAAGATGGGGAGTATGAAGAGACTGTGTACATGAAAAAAAATCCACTACTTGTTTTAGTGGATACAACGATGATAGCTGAGGGATCTGCAAGGCACTTAGCATGCGGGATGGCAGAAGCAGTAGCTGCATACGTTGAAGGATTGACATGCAAAGCATCAAGCGCTAAAAACCTCCTTGGAGCCAATCGATGTATGATTGGTGAATTTATTTCCAAAGGATGTTTTGAAACGATTATAAACTACGGACGCCTTGCTTTAGATGCAGTTAAGTGTAAAAGTATCACCTCAGCATTAGAAAAAGTTGTTGAGGCAAATATTTTGCTTTCGGGCATGGCAGCAGAGTCTTACGGCACTGCTGCAG
>VGMA01000125.1 GCA_016866575.1 Chlamydiota bacterium | reverse complement strand
CCATGATATTTTCTTAAGAGAGCTTGTATCAAATGCTTCAGACGCTATCTCTAAAGTAAAAATACTACGAGATGAAGGCAAACTCCCTCAAAGCGATGAGCCGTTTCGCATCGATATCGATGTAAATAAAGAACTAAAAACCATCACCATCTCTGATAACGGAATCGGGATGGATGAAGAAGAGCTTGATAAATACATCTCCCAACTCGCTTTTTCCGGTGCTGAAGAATTTGTCAATCAATACCAAAAAGGGAGCGAAAAAGAGCCCCTCATTGGCCACTTTGGACTAGGATTTTACTCAGCGTTCATTGTCAGCAGCAAAGTCGAAATCAACACACTCTCTCAAAGAAGCGGCGCTGAAAGTGCCCTTTGGTCCTCAGATGGAGGCACAAGCTACACCATCGAAAAAGGCTCAAGAGAAAAAAGCGGTACATCGATTACCCTTCATATTTCTGAAGGAAGCGAAGAGTATCTCGAAGTATCAAGACTTCGCTCCATCTTGAAAAAACACTGTGCTTATCTTCCTGCCCCTATCTACTTAAAAGATGAGCATATCAATAAAAATGATCCACTTTGGCTAAAAAATCCCCACGAGTGCACAGAAGAAGACTACATCTCTTTTTATAACGAACTCTATCCGCAAGATCCAGATCCGATCTTTTGGGTCCACCTCAACGTCGACTACCCCTTCCACCTCAAAGGGATCCTCTATTTCCCAAAAATCACCCAAAGATTTGATCATAATGCATCTACCATCAAACTCTTTTGCAACAGAGTGTTTGTCTCTGACAACTGCAAAGAGATCTTCCCAGAGTATCTCAACGTCTTAAAAGGGGCTATCGACAGCACAGACATCCCTCTTAACGTCTCAAGAAGCCATTTGCAGATGGACAAGACCGTGCGTCAGCTTTCAAGCCACATCTCTAAGAAGATTTCTGACAAGCTATCCTCTTTATATGTAGGCGAAAGAGAAAAATTCCTCTCCTTCTGGCCTGACATCGAGATCATCATCAAGCTAGGCATCCTCAGCGATGAAAAATTCTATGAGCGCTGCAAAGACTTTTTAGTCTGGAAAACCCTTGATGACTCATGGACAACCGCAGAAGACTATTTTGAAAGAAGAAAAGAAGCCTACAGCGAAAAAATCTTCTACACAACTACAGCAGACACAACCTCTTCATTCATTTCCTTGTACAAAGAGAAAAAAATCGAAGTCATTGTAAGCAGCCACCCTATTGATAGCGCAGTCATGAGCCGCTTAGAGCAAAAGCTCTCACCCGCTAAATTCCAAAGAGTTGATGCAGCAGCTACCGATCTTTTGATGGATAAGAGCAAAGAAAAAACCTTGCTTGACCAAGATGGAAAATCTGAAGCAGAGAAGATTTCTTTAAACTTAACCAAAATGCTCGATTCTACCTTAGTAGATGTAGAAGCAAAGAGCTTAGATTCAGAAGAAATACCCGCTTTTGTGGTACTCGATGAAGAAACAAGACGCATGCGCGACTACTTTTCTTTATCACAGCAAGAGATCCCTGAGCATCTTCTTGGCAAACAAACCCTGATTGTCAACACAAACCATCCACTCATTTCGATGATTTGTGAGCTACAAGAAACTAACCCTCAGCTATCGAGCCTTCTCACCAAGCATATCTACGACCTTGCGCTCCTTTCCCAAAAAGAGCTCAAGGCTGATAAGCTATCAGAGTTCATCACTCGATCAAATGAGGTGTTAACCGCTCTAGCTAAGAAAGATTAAGAGATTCTCTCTCAAGAGAGGCTCTCTCTTCATCTTTTCTTTGGAGGTGGGTTAAAAAGTCGTGAAGCACCCAGTCAAAAGCTTTTTTTGATGCCGCAGCAACCCTGCCCGTCACAAACTGCTTAGGCTTAGCGTAGCTTTTAAACCCGCCTCTTTCCCAAGTTTTGTAATCGGTCGCCATCCTATCAATTTTAGTATGAAAAGACTCTTGATACTTAACCACATCGCCCTTTGCTAGCTCCCTAGTAGTCCCCACAACTGAAAAAAGTGAGTGCTTTACAACCCTCTCTTGTCTTTCAAGATCCCTGTGGATCTCCTTAGGAGCAACCTCATAGAGCCTTTTATTGAAAGTAGCCAAAAATTCCCCAACGAGCATAAGTAACCTTATTATTATTTATACTCATCGTTTAAATTATAATTATTATTAAATCAACTCATTTACACAACTAACTAAATCACATAATACTATAATTAAAACTAAAATTGACATTTTATTCAAATAATGTTATTATAGTTACAAGCTAAATTTTAATTATACTAATTATGAGCATGAATTACACAGTTACACAAGTTTGCCCCTCTTGGACAACAAACTCTTATCCAGATCTGGTAGACCAGGTATACAAGCCTCTAAGCAACATACAAGACCTTCTCCCCAATTACAGCTCTCTTTATCTGCGCGTCCGTCAAGATCAAATTTTTGTAGTAAATCAAGGCAAAGAAATGCTACTTAAAGATTCTAGCCATTCAGATAGCAATCGTATCCAGACTAGCGCAAATCAGATTCTACAATTAGCGGGGTATCATTCTAGACCTTCTTACTACCCCCATTCGCCAATCTATTGTCAAAAAGTAGAACAATTTAATCCTAAAGATTTATCTTCTGAAATTGCCACCTTAAAGCAAAAAATCGCTCTTTTACAGCAAAAGCTCTATGAGCCAAACTCAGCTGAGCTCAACGCTCTACGTGAAGAAAACTCCATACTACAAAGTCAGCTTAAAGAAGCGCAAAAGAGCCTACAAGGTCTAAGATCAGAACTTGAACAGGTAAAAACTTCTACTACAAAAGACCTAACAGCTTTGCAATCTGAGTACCAAGCTAGCGTTGCTACTTTGAGTAAAACATTTGAAAAAAATCTGATAGCCAATGAGAAAAGAATCGAAGAGCTTAATAGGCAAATCACGGAAAAGGAACAAGCTAATGCTCGCGCTCAATCAAGTATAGAAACTCTTGAGAGTGACAAAGAAGAACTACGGCATCAACTAGAGCTAGCTAAAACAGAAAATAGCACCCTAGTTCAAGAGCATGAAGAAAATTTAGCATTAGCCAAAAGTGAATATCTAAAGGCTCTAAGACAACTCGAATTAAAACAGGGGCAAACTCTAGATGAATTCATGGCTACTTTAATCGCTCCTTTAAACCAAAAGCTAGAGGCAGCAAATAAACGTATCCAAGATTTAGAAATCCAAATAACAGAGTCAAAAAGAACTTCTGCAGAAAACACACAGCTAAAAGAATCCTTAGCGAAAGTAGAAGAGGAAAAAGCAGATCTTCAAAGAAGAATCGCAGAGCTACCCGATAAGGCTACAGATGTTGTAAAAGCTAATCAAGAAGTAATAGCTATACAAGCGAAGCTAGCTAAAGCTCAGCAAAAAATTTCAAAGCAAGAAGAACTTTTAGAATTAGCGAAAACAGATTATGACCAAAGACTAAATGAACTCGAAAAACAGGCTACCGCACAAATCAATGAATTTAAAGAGACCAATATTGCTCATTACGAAGAACGAATCTCAGCCCTACAAACTGAGTTGAAAAAAGCAGAAGCAGCCAAAGCTGAGGCACTAGAACAAATTCATAGTCAGCGAACTTCAGAATTAGAAGCAGAAATCAAAAAGCAAGCTGCTGTACTGACTAAACTGAAAAATGATATTGCAATCTATGAAGAAGAGCATAAGCAAAAAGCTGCTGTTAAGAAAGAGGTTATCGATAGGTTTTCAGAATATCGATTTGATTACTTGACTGATAAAGGAAAGGCTTTACTTGACAGGCAAGCT
>VGMA01000124.1 GCA_016866575.1 Chlamydiota bacterium | reverse complement strand
TTCCGGTGGGCCATTTCGATCTTTAGGAGCTGAAGATCTTAAGAAAGTGGGCATTAAAGATGCACTAAAACATCCTACTTGGTCGATGGGTGTGAAGAATACTGTCGATTCTTCTACTTTGATGAATAAGGGTCTTGAGGTGATCGAAGCTTACTGGCTATTTAATATTGAACTTGATAAAATCGACGTTGTTATTCATCCTCAGAGTGTGGTGCACGCTATCGTAGAATTTTGTGATGGCTCAATGATCGCGCAGATGTCAAAACCAGATATGCGCCTAGCTATCCACTACGCTTTACACTACCCCGGTAGGAGAAAAAGGGAGTTTGCGCCTTTTGATTTTAAGGCGTTTAGCCGTTTAGAATTTTTTGAACCTGACTATGCCAAGTTCCCTTGCCTAAAGCTTGCATATGATGCGCTAAGAAAAGGCGGAACTCTTCCATGCTTCATGAGCGCTGCAAATGAAGTATTGGTAGAGCGGTTTGCAAAAGAAGAAATAGGGTGGCAGATGATAGGAGAAAAATTGGAAACTTTAATGAAAAGACACCGAACGCAAGAGGGTAGTTCCTTTGAGAATCTTCTTCATGCGGATCATTTAGCAAGAGAGTGGGCATATGGTATTTGAGTTTCTCTATTTTGTATTTGCTGCGTTAGGTTTGAGTTTTCTAGTTTTCATTCACGAGCTTGGTCACTATTTTGCTGCTAAAGCTAGTGGAATGCGTGTTGAAGTATTCAGCATAGGTTTTGGCAGACCCATCTGCTCATGGTATCGCGGACCGATTAAATGGCAGATCTGCTGGCTCCTTTTTGGCGGATACGTACGCATTGCGGGAATGGAAAAAGAGGGAGATAAAGAGCCTTACGAAGTGGCAGATGGTTTTTATGGGAAAAAGCCTTGGCATAGAATTTTTGTGGCGCTCATGGGCCCTATTGTCAATATCGCCTTTGCTTTCATTCTTTTTTCTGTGATTTGGGGTCTAGGGGGAAGATTGAAGCCCTATGATCAGTTTACGAATGTGATTGGCTGGGTAGATCCTAATTCTGAGTTATATAAAGAGGGCGTTAGAGCTGGTGATACGATCACAAGTTTTAACCATAAAGAGTTTACTGGATTTAAGGATCTGATTTTTCACTCGGTAGTAAAAGTAGATGTCGCTTCACTTTCGGGAGAGAAAATTGACTATTTTCAGGGAACTAAAGCTCCTTATTCTTATAACTTGAAGCCATATAATGATCCAAGATCGAGCGATAATGAGTTTCAGACAATCGGCATTTTATATCCTGCTAGCTGTTTGATTTACGATAGATTTCCCAAAGGACAGCCAAATCCTATCGGTGAAGATTCACCGTTTTTCCAAAGTGGATTGTCATATGGAGATAGAATTGTATGGGTAGATGGAAAGCTCATCTTCTCTTATGCTCAGCTAATGAATGTAGTCAATGCCCCTACTACTCTACTGACCGTTCAAAGAGGTGAAGAAAAACTTTTAGTGAATGTAGCAAGAGTAGAAGTTGCTGATTTACAGCTGTCAAACTACCAAAAAGATGAAATAGATGATTGGAGATATGAGCTACGTTTGCAATCAGGGCTTAAAAATCTCGCTTTTATACCTTATTTTATTGATCAATCGATGACTGTTAAAGAAGCAATCAACTTTATTGATGACGATTTGATCCAAGAAGAAAAAATGGCGGGAGCTCAAAAGCTTTTAGCTGGGGATAAGATTCTTGCAGTTGATGGCAAATTGGTCAAATATGGGTATGAGTTCCTTGCGGCTTTGCAGGAAAAACAAGTGCAAGTGATTGTCGCTAAAGATCAAAATAGACAAATTATACCTTGGAATTCTAACGTCAATCTCTTTATGCAAGGGGTCGATTTTAAGGCTCTTGAAGAGGTGATAGCTACGGGAGTGTCAAAAGGCAATCTTAAAAAATTAGCGCCTATCCACCCGATTGTGATGAAAGACAAGCAGAATCTATCGACAAAAACAATGACTGCACGCGTCTTAAAAAAGAAAACAGAAACGAAAAAGTCGGGATCAAAAGAGATTCGCTACAATGTATTGGGTTCTTTAGAGCTTCAAGATCAATATGTGGAATACAATCCAAATCCCCTCAAAGTATTTGTTGAGGTATGCCAAGAGACGTATCAAACATTTTTTGCTCTTATTACAGGTAGCTTGAGTCCAAAATGGATGTCAGGTCCTGTCGGGATTGTGAGAGTGATCCATGACGGCTGGGCTCTTGGGGTTAAAGAGGCTCTTTTTTGGATTGCTATAGTGAGCCTAAATCTTGGAATTGTCAATTTACTCCCAATACCTGTTATGGATGGGGGACATATTTGCTTTTCCTTGTATGAGCTAATCACAAAAAAGCCTATTAAGGCAAAAATGATGGAAAGAATGGTTCTTCCTTTTGTCGTTTTGATTGTGATGCTTTTTATTTACATTACTTTGCAAGACGTCCTTCGCATATTCAATATGTAATATAGGCTAAAGAAGATGAGATGGGTATCAAACTTGATGTTTTTTACAAAAAACTATTGGTCCCTTCTCTTTTTTTCTATGCTGACGCAAAGTGAGCTTTTTTGTTGGTCCATTTCTCCTAAAGAACAAACGATATTTCTTAATCAGCCGGAAGCTTTTTTTACTGTAATAGGTGGAATAGAAGACCAAAAAACTCAAATTGATATCTATGCTGTCGATAGATGGATTGACTGTGATGGGAAAGAAACATGGCAAAAAAATGAAGCTGACTTTGTTATCTATCCATCTCAGGTTGTTTTAGGTAAAGGAGAGCAGCAGCTTGTAAGCGTTAAATGGAAAAATAGAGAAAATATTCGTTTAGAAAAAGCTTTTAGGATCGTTTTTAAGGGAAAATCTTTATCTAATGAAAAGGATTTGCCCCCTATTGCAGCTTCATTTTATGTGGCATCTCACCGTTACAGCGAGCCCAATATTAGCGTAAAAGATTTCAAAATAGAGGCTTGTGGGGGCGAAAAGCTTCTTTCTTTAGAGCTCGTGAATCACGGCAAACGGCATAAGAGCTTAAAGCAAGAGCATATGGAATTATTGGTTACATTCCGCAATCATGTAGGTCAAATGCAGACTATGGCTCTTACTGAGTCCGATTTTGGTAATAAGTTGGAAGCATGCATCGATGTGCTTGCTGAAATGAGTCGATATATTAGGATCCCTTGGCTTGAAGGATATCCTCAAGAAATCCAATCCGTAGAAGTCTTAAAGTAGATAAAACAAACAATAGACGCTATATTTTTATATTAAACTATAATTAATTGATCAATTTTGATACTAATTGGAATTATAAGTTTAATAATAAAAGTGTGTATATGCGTAATTTACTTTTAACTCTTTCAGTTTTATCGGCTGGCTCAGTTTTTGCTCTGCCTAATAATGGGGCGGCTCCTACTTTAGTAGAAGGTGCTCCGGTGCTTACAAACACAACGGGTAACCAAATGAACATTAGAACAAATTCTAATGTTACTGTGTTAGATTGGAATTCATTTTCAATATCTCAAATGGAAACAGTCCATTTTGAGAGAGCAGGTGGGCAATCATTTACCGTGTTCAATAAAGTTACAGGTTTGGAATCTAGTAATCTTAATGGAACACTGTCAGCGCCTAACGGAAATATTTATATTTTCAATCCTCGCGGGATCAATGTAGCAGGGACAGGAGTGATTTATGCTTCTGGTTGTGTCCTTTCGACGCTACTTCCAAATAGTTTTGACCCTAACTCGGACATGATCTATAGCGGATCATCGACAAATAGCGTTGTCAATCAAGGTACTATTACAGCTCTAAGCGGCGAT
>VGMA01000123.1 GCA_016866575.1 Chlamydiota bacterium | reverse complement strand
AGACGTTTCAATGAGATTTATGCTCTTTTGAATATCAAAAACACCGAAAGAGGGGAGTCTTTTTACAATCCTTACTTACAAGATGTGGTAAAAGATTTTAAGCAAAAAGGACTTTTGCAAGTTTCTGACGGAGCTAAGTGCGTTTTCATGGAAGGATTTGTGGGTATGGAAGGTGAGCCTTTGCCCTTGATCATTCAAAAAAGTGATGGCGGATTTAATTATGCCACTACAGATCTTGCAGCCTTTAAATACAGAACAAAAGAAGACTTAGCAGAAAGAATTGTGATTGTAACAGACGCAGGGCAAAGATTGCATTTTGCCATGGTTTCAGAGGCTGCTCGTCTTGTTGGGTATCTTAACGAAGAAAAATGTCAATTTGATCATGTCCCTTTCGGTGTTGTTTTAGGAGAAGATGGGAAAAAGTTCAAAACAAGAAGTGGCGAAACTGTCCGTTTGATAGATCTTCTTCAAGAAGCAGTCGATAGAGCAAAAGCGCTTTTAGAAGAGCGCGGGCATGAGGATGTGGAAGCGGCTGCAAAAATTCTTGGGATGAACGCTGTCAAATACGCTGATTTAGCTTCAAGTAGAACCAAAGATTACACCTTTAGTTTTGATAGAATGCTCAAATTCCAAGGCAACACAGCAGTGTTTTTGCTTTATTCCTATGTGCGCATTTGCGGCATTCAAAGAAAAGTAAAGCATGCAGCAAGCGACGCTAAAATCCAGCTAGAACATCCTTCTGAAGTCGCTTTGGGTCTACATTTAAGAAGATTTGGCGAAGTCTTAGAAATCATCGATAGAGAATTGACACCGCACCACTTAGCAGAATATCTTTACAGCTTAGCAGAAAAATTTAATGCCTTTTTCCGAGATTGCCATGTAGAAAATGATGCTAAAGAAGGTCCTCGTCTTCTTTTGTGCAATTTGACAGCCCATATTTTAGAAAAAGGTCTGTATCTATTGGGATTAGAGACATTAGAAAAAATGTAAAACGTCAATTTTAAAGATCAAAAATTGGCGTTTTGTGCTCTTTGCCAGGTATTTCTTTTACTAGTCTTGGTATTGAGTATCCAGGAAGTTCTTTACGCAACTCTTTAATTAAACCTTTCGCTTCTTCAATAGATACATCAAAATGCATGGCCCCTTGAACTGGATCAAGGGTGTGTAGATAGTAAGGAATCATCCCCTTAGAAATAAGATCTAAAAAAAGCTCTTTTAATGCTTCTTTAGTGTCATTTACATCTTTAAGCAAAACTGTCTGAGTCAGTACAGGTATGCCAAGCAATTGGATTTTTTTCACATAATCAAAGACGTCTTGATCGAGCTCTTTTTTGTGATTGATATGTAGAGCAAATACAATTTGTTTCTTACTTTCTTTCAATAGCGAGAGAAACTCTTCCGATACTCTTTCAGGTATGCCAATCAAAAAGCGTGTGTGGAAGCGAATTACTTTGATATGAGGAATTTGATTAATATTGAGTATCAGCGCTCTTAAAATGTCATCAGAAAGAGACAATGGATCGCCGCCGGAAAGAATGATTTCATGAATTGAAGGATCGCTTTTGATGATTGCTAGTTCTTTTTCAAATACTTTTTCTGAAAAATTGTATGGGTAATTTTGTCTAAAGCAAAATCTACAATGCATGGCGCAAACGCCGTTTGTTACAAGAAGAGCTCTTGATTGATATTTTTGCAAAAGTAGAGCGGTTTTTTGAAAGCAGCGGTCTTGTACAGGATCGCTAAGACTTTCATGGTGTTTGTCTAACTCTTTTTTCAAAGGCACAAATTGGAGAAAAAGAGGATCGTCAGGAGCGTTTTTGGCCATTTTTTCTGCAAGACGAATGGGGACATTGAGGCAAAAGCGCGCTTTTTGTAAAACAAGAGCGCGGTTTTTTTCATCAAAATCTAAAAAATCTAGAAGAGCTTCTGTTTTATGAAAGTTTTTTTTTAAAATTGATTTCCAAAGAGTCATTTGTTTTCAATAATTCATTAACGTTTACTTAATAATATATGCGTGTGTTAATATTGTACAGAAATCATGCTTGATAGGTTTTTTTAATGATTAGTAACGTAGCAGAAGGCATGCAATCAACATATCAGATTCATATCCAAGATGATAGCATTCCTGATGTGACAAACATTACAGTTTTGAAAGATGCAAACAGCGCCGCTATTGAAGAAGAGGGTTGGGGCTGGAAAAAAATTGTACAATTTGTAGCTGCCATTTTTTTCTATCTTCTTTTCCCAATTTCATACCCTTTAAAATTGCTTTTAGAATACGTCGCTCCTTTCAGCTATTTATTTGACAGCATTTTAAGAATCGCTCTTTTCCCCTCCGATCTGCAAAAATCCTATTGTCTATCTTGGGTTCCAGCTCTTGTAGGTTACAAGCTAGTAGATCGAGCAAGAATAGACGAAAGTCAGCAGCGCCTTGAACTTTTGGGTGCAGAATTTGTCTTAGTGCCTACAGATGATGGAAAATCTATCTACATGATGAGAATTACCCAAAAAGCTTTTCGAGAAAAAATCGAAGCTCAAGGGGGCGCTTTTATAACAACTGATTTAGAAGATGGAACAACTCTTACCAAAATTTCAGTTGAAGATCCTCTTATCCGTGGCGCTTTAGAGAATATGGGCTGGCCTTTATTAGAAGATGGCACATTCCAATTTAGCCATTATAAATCTCTACAAACCTTAGAGGAAAGAAAAGCTGTTTTGCGTTTCCATCCTTACGGATATCCAGCAATCTATGAAAAAAAATATCTAGTGAATCATCTAGCTCTTGGTCTAGATGTGATTTCATTCGATCCTCGTACGTTCAATACAGAAAATGTAATATCATCAGAGCAAAGCATCTACCTTGATGCAAAAGCTGCATATGAGCACGTGCGAGATACTTGGGGCTACAATCCAGAATCTATTACCCTTGCTAGCACTTGCAGTGGATCTACGTCGGTTTCGTTTCTTCGCGCATATTTTCCTCATGACAATTTCAATATGGTCATTGAACATGGTTTTTTGCGATTTGATGCTTTAGTGGAAAAGCACGCCCCTTTTGTCCCTTGGATTATGATGGATATAAAAAATTTTTTACAAACCTATGATCGAGATACGTTAGAAGCTTCTAAGCAATTACAGATTCAAGATTTTTGTGACAATTTGGACAATCAAAAAAAATTGCATCAGGCAGCTCTAGAAAGAGAAAATACTGGAGGTATTTCAATTATCATATCTACAGATACCGACTCTATTGTTGAATCAAATGCTGGCCATGAACTTGCAAGATCTGCAGCAAACATCTCTTCTTCATGCTTTCATCTTATCCATCAAGGAAGACAAGGACAAGAAGGGCATAGAGAAAATCCCCTATTAACAAACGCAGATTTGTTTAAAACCTATTCATATTTGATGACAAATCGGACAAGGATCGTCGATTGTCAATCTGCAGTATGATAAAAAGTAGCATTTTTTATCATACTAGAACCTCTTCTCGAGTCTTCTCTTTTACCCTTTGAATTTCAGCGCCTAAGCTTTGTAATTTTTCTTCTAGGCTTTCATAGCCGCGGTCTAGGAAATGTAGACCAGAAATTTCAGAAGGCTCTTCAGAGATCAGTGCAGCCATAACGTAGGCAAAGCCTGCTCTAAGATCAGGTATTTTGATTTTACCCCCCTTCAAAGGTGTCGGTCCTTTGACAACTAAGCTGTGAGCGTAATTTTGTAGAGCAAATCGGCAAGACCTACCACCTAGACACTGGGAAAAAAGAGAAATATCGGCTCCGAGCTCTTTAAGGGTTTGGGTGTAGCCAAAACGATTTTCATATACTGTTTCATGCACAACCGAGCTGCCGTGCGCTTGGGTCAATAAGGTCACAAAGGGTTGCTGCCAGTCTGTTAAAAACCCTGGGTGGACATCTGTCTCTAAGTGGATGCCTCCGCGTA
>VGMA01000122.1 GCA_016866575.1 Chlamydiota bacterium | reverse complement strand
ACATACCGATTATTGCAATCGATAATCTTAAGGGTCAGAAAGCATCATCATACCAAAATAGTAGATACAATTCAGTCAAAATCAAACGGCATCAAAACTCTTTGACATGGATCAAGCAAAAGAGGTAGAGGAATAAAATGTATCCACTATTGCAAATGAAATACATGGATACTGTCGCTTTTAAAACAGTAGAAGTATTTTTGATTGAGCTTTACCTTTTGCATACTGGCTTTTTTGTGCTTGTGGATGTAGTAAAAAAATGGATTTCTTTAGGCTTGTACGAAGTAGCCGTGGCTGTTGACCATAGCTAATTCAAAAATGTGCCCCTTAGTAACTAAGGCATTTATGATTCGTTTCAACCAAACTTGATTTTCTTCTTCATCAGAAGAAATGCCAAGTACCTCCTCTCCATTAAGTCCAATACGAAGATAATCTAGTAAAGTTCCTCTAGAGGTATTGAGCAGCATATAACGCATTCCCTTAACAGCAGCTGCTATGGGAGCTTCATCAATCTTTTTATTGATTTGAGAAATGACATCTTCAACTGCATTTTGTAATGTAATGGGCTCACGAACTAATCCCTTATTTATAAAACCTTGTTCATCTAAGTTTAAGTCAAGGGTGGATAAATCATCGATTTGGATCGGTTTGCGTGGATTTTCTAAAATCCCATTTCTTGCATGAAATTGCTTCAATTGTTCATAGTTTTGCAGCTCTTCGATTCTTTTTGCTTTGACTTCATCGGGAGCAACATATGGACTAATAATACCGTGCCGGCTAGCTTCAGTTAGTGCAATATCTATTTGTTCTTCCGAAGATAAACAACGAATGAGTCCACGACGAAGTGATCCTTCACCAAAAATTCCTGTTACCGGGCTTGTCATTTCTTCAAGATCAATAAGTGCGATCCTTCTAGAACCTTGGAAAGAGGGTTCATCATCAATTATAGGTATATTGCGCCATTCTACATCACTAAATCCCGTTTTAGCTATAAAGATAGCTAATTGTCTTATTGTTTCATTTAGTCCTGAAAGTTCTGTATGTAGTTGTTCTTGAGCGCTTTCATGCCGTTGGATATTGAAACGTTGTTCAGCAATAAAGCTTCTTCCACCCACATTAAATTTCTTAGCATGGGGAATAACAAGAAGACCGAGCTGATGAGCAAGGCAAACTTCTTGAGCTTTTACCATCTTTTCAAAACGTCTATCGATATCATTAGTAGATTTGAAAATAAGATCAGGAACAGATGTAAGACTGAAGACGAGATTGCTGCTGGTATATCGTATAATTTCTGGGTCATCTTGATTTTGCCTGTTTAGAATCTTCGGCATGAGTTGCTGAATTTTTTGAGTAATTTCCTGCGATATATCGATTCCTTCTTCCAACACTTGCTGGACATTAACAATATGGAAGCTATCAAAAGACCGTAAGATAGCTTTAGCTATCAACATAATCATTGGAAGAATTACAGTTAGATAAGAAAGGACCTTTAAGGCAGTGATTAAAAATGGTGCCGAATCTTCGGTAAGAACGGTTCCTTTAATATCTTGTTGGATATGCCCGGGAATGACATAGGCTTTTTTGCCCCCCAGGTAGAAATAGCTATCCACTGTTTCTAGCAATGCTTGAGTGCAAGATTTAGGTTGATCCCCGAAGCTGACTGGGGTAAAAAAATTGAGATTTAGCATTTACCTTAACCTTGAACTAGTGAGCTTATAGTATATCAAATAGGGGTAAAAAAGCTATTCTAGTATAATTATTAAAAACATAATTTTAATATATTAATTAAAAATATAAAGCGAATTATTATATCCTTTTGCTGAATTGAATCATTATATAGACCGTTTTTTAAAAAATTCCCTGAAATAAAGAAACTCCTTTGCTGTCCGGTTAGACAAACGAAGGAGCTCTAAATGCGTAAACGCTACTGGTCTTAATAAATAAACATGTGGTTCAACAAGAAAGCATTTCTTTTTTAACGACTCAAAAGTTTTTCGGTTTAAACAAAGCTATTCAAAGTCTATGCGTGTGAAAAAGCAAGGTCGGCCTGAGCAATTTTCTCGATTTTTGATCCAAATGCTACTCATGCTAAAAATTCGGTTTCGCCTTCCTTATCGTGCTCTAAAGGGGTTTGCCAAATCGCTGTTTAGAAAAAAAGAGTTTTTGATCCCCACTTACTCACCGGTCTATAAAAGGGCTCGCTAAACTCGATATACAACTAGAAAAATTGCAGTCAGCTTACTCTGTCGTTGTTATTTTGGATGCATCAGGAATAAAAATTTGTGGTGAAGAAGAGGGGAAAGTTAAGGTTTATGGCAAGGAACGTCCTAGAAAAAGAATGCAAGATATAGGCGTACTAACAGTGATAGAGATTAAGTCCTAGCAGCCATTCGAGGTCTTGGTGAAGATAAAGAAGACAGGTCAATATGGAGTAAGTTATCAGTATATAAACAAAGAGTTCTTGTAGATTCAAAGTTTTCTCAAAAAAAGCGATTATTTTGGGATCGGTTATTTTCAAAGAATTGAGAACACAGCTCGATTGAATCAAAAAGGCTTAAGGAGAACATCTTTTGTGAAATATTTATTCTTAAAAAAATTGCAAAAAAAAAACAAAAATCTTTATGCTGCCTTAAATAATTTTAAGGCAAAAGAGGTTCTATGGATTGGATCTTATCTTTAAACTGGAACTGGTTTTTTTTCAGACTTATCGGGCTACTTATCTTATCCTCTATCATTGGATACCTTTCTATTCGTCTCATAGAAAGCTTTGAAAAAGCTTGGAAATCCAAGGTAAAGAAAAAAAGGTGGATAGCATGTTCATTCGCAATCTTTTTAATAGCTATTGCAGCTGGTTGGTTTCGGTAATTTCCTTCACCATATTAATCGCTGCTCTGCCATCAGGTGAGTATATGTCTCATCAGACCTTACTTCAGCACTTTGACAGTCATGAGGATAGCTCCACTCATACAAGACAAGCTCTTGTCGACGGGTACTATTTACTTAACTCGCTAGTTCAGGAAATAAACGCTAAATACAAAACTTCGATCACATTAAAAGATGCTGCAAATTTAGTACAAGCAAATATAGCTCAATTTCAACTACCTTTAGAAGCTCAATCTTCCTTAATAGCCCTTATCGAATTTATAGATATTTTTGAATCTAAAATAAATGAACCGTTTAAAGTTATTCAACCCTTCGCTTCTTATATACAACCAATCAATTTTAATGCGATCATAAGATTGTTGAAATCTAAAAAAATGCAAAAAACTAAAACAACTACCGTGGCCGCGTCCATTGCGCTTCCAGATGCATTCGAAGGTGATTTGCCACAAGGCCTCATCATAGGTTCTGTAGAAATTTTTGCTGGCGCATTACTTTGCATAATAACTAGCAATGTTACATGGGGAATCGGAAGTACTCTCATAGCAGATGGAATTTCTCGAATATTCGATGATCTTCCTGACAATACCGATATAAAATCGGAAATGTGAATTTCATATCTAACAATAATTTGATAAATTCAATTTATTCGTAAAGATGCATTTAAAAAAAGTGTAACAATAGGAGCATAAAACACCAGATTTTTGCTCGTGTGATAGCTATGTTGAAGTATTATATAAGGAGTTTTTTAAAAAATTCCCTGAAATAAAGAAACTCCTTTGCTGTCCGGTTAGACAAACGAAGGAGCTCTAAATGCATAAACGCTACTGGTCTTAATATAATAAACATGTGGTTCAACAAGAAAGCATTTCTTTTTTATCGACTCAAAAGTTTTTCGGTTTAAACAAAGCCATTCAAATTCTATGCGTGTGAAAAAGCAAGGTCGGCCTGAGCAATTTTCTCGATTTTTGATCCAAATGCTACTCATGCTAAAAATTCGGTTTCGCCTTCCTTATCGTGCTCTAGAGGGGTTGCCAAATCGCTGTTTAGAAAAAAAGAGTTTTTGATCCCCACTTAC
>VGMA01000121.1 GCA_016866575.1 Chlamydiota bacterium | reverse complement strand
GTGGCTGTTTGTTTGTAAATAGCTAGCAAGTGCCGAAGTAGATACCGACCCATCTTCTTGTATAGGCAGGTTGTGTATGTGGGCTCCAAGAGATTCTAGAGGACGGCGTACACTAGGGTGTTCTATCATAGAGGTAATGATGATTTTTTTCTTTCTTTTCTCAAAAAATCCCTTAGAGAGCCAATAATTAGCTTCTGTAGCTCCAGATGTGAAATACAATTCATGAGGCAATACCCTTAAATAAGAAGCAATCGTTCTTTTGGCATCGATCAGCATGGTTTTTGCTTTTCTTCCAAAAAAAGTGACGCTAGATGGATTATAGGGGATTGCGCAAAGATCTTTTTGCATTTCAGCAAACACTCGTAAATCGAGAGGGGTAGTGGCATTGTTATCGAGGTAGATCATGCAAAATATTGATTTAATTCAATCTAATTATCTTTATTTCATGTTATTATCAAAAAACAGAAAATTGATGTCTATCAGATTTTTTCCTTTTATAAAGCTATTTCACTTCCGCCATTTGCTCTATTTTTTGAAATCGACGTGCTCTTGCAGCTTTGCTTTTAAATAAGATTTTTTTTCAGAAAAAGTAGTAAGCTTATCCCAAACCCAAAAAGGTACTAAAATAAGACTCCATCCAGCTTTTCGAATAAGCTCATTACGAAGTTGCGTTTTAGCTAAAGCTTGATAATCATTGATAGTAAAATGGGAAGGCCCATCTATTTCAATGGCAATACGCTTATGGGGTAGGGCAATATCTAGACAGTGGTGGTATAAATGAAAGCGTATTTCATGTTCTTTTGATAAATCAGCTTCATCAAATAGTTGCTTTAAAACATTATAGACATCATGTTCAAGAGCTGAATCTTTGATGTGATTTTCTGTATAGCTTAACTTCCACCAAGAAGGTATCAGGTCTTCTTGGTCATAAAAAGCTGCATAAAGAATCAATTGATTTGCTGACTTATGGTCCTTTTCAAAATAAGATGCATTATAGGTTCTTAATTGTATTTTTAGCGCTTCATGCAATCTTTGAATATTAGAGGGCTTTAAAACGGTAAAAGACCATAGTACATTAGATAGACTTTGCTGTTGTAGAGATGAAAGGTTTGTTAAAACCTCTTGGCAGAGTTGATCGACTAATCCTTTTTTTGGTATGAGAAATAATGAAGCTAAGGAGTGAGCAAAATTACAAATATGGATAGAATCCATATTTCGGATGTTATGTTCTAGGTATTTTTCAAATTCTAAAAACAGCGCCTCTGAAGGAGTTATACGCAGTTTAGCAAAAGAGCCTAAAAGCATGCAAACACCTTGATTTGTAAATGAAGAGAGTTTTTTTGCTGATTCACGAGAAAGATGATCGACCAAATCTTTTGTGGGTGTGATCTTTAATTTAGCAAATGACCATAGAAGATTGGATAATTCCCGATCTGAAAAATGGTGCATTCTATGCATGCTATAAGTCGAGATGCTTTCAATCCATCTATGAGATAATTCCACTTCAAGCGTTGCAAAAGCCCAAAAGATATTGATCGCCTCTTGAGGTGAAAATTTAGTGATATGATCGCAAAAAAAAGATGAAATAGCTTTGATGAATTCCTTAGAAGGTTTTTTTTGTATATTCGCTAGCGCCCACATGATGTTGGCTATATCTTGCGAGTTGCATTGATCTATAGAGATGAGCGCTTTGTTGCAAATAGATGAAATACACGCATCAGTTGGATCTATTTCTAATTTAGCAAAAGCCCAAATCAAGTTAGCTAGATGTTGCGGTTTGAAATCGTCAATTTTTTGTATGGTTACGTTAATAATGGAATTCAATAAAAGGCTGTTTACAGGTATTTGCATTTTTGCAAAAGTCCAACAAAGTATAGATATAGCTTGAGGATCAAAAGAATTTATCGTTTTTAATGCTTTATCGCTTAAACCATTAATAAGGGCTGCTGCTGGTCTAATTTCCAATACAGCATACATCCTAAGAAACATGCAAAGCCCTTTAGGGGAAAAAGTCTCAAGTTTAGCAATTGCGCTGCTATACATAGCTTCAAGGAGATCTTGTCTAGGGATAATATTCATATTTGCAAACGAATTCGCAATGGAGCAAAGATCTTTAGCTGAAACTTTGGCTTGTATTCTGATTAAATGATCACTAATGCTATGAAGAAAATGAGTACTTGGTCTGAAATTGAGTTTTTCAAAAGCAGTGAGTAACTGATTAATATCAAGTGAATTAAATTTATCCATACATTCAATCGCTCTATGCGATATTCTCTCAAGGATTTCGCTTGTAAATCCCAATCGAATATAGGAGAGATGGCTTGAAAATTTAGATAAATTATCTGGGGCAAAATTTCTTATAGTTTTATAGGCTCTATCGCAGACGGCTTCTATAAAATGGCGAGCTGGCTCTATACGTAATTTCGCAAATGGGGATAATAAGGAAACAAGTTCATGTGGTCTAAATCGATCGATTTCATTTAAGGCAAACATAGCTATAGAGTGAATCAAATCTCTTTTTACAGGATTTGATGACACAAATGAGAGAACATTAAGAGCTGCTGCCGCATGGATGTAATCAAAATGGGGGCGATAAGCGATCCACAGCTGGCTAATTTGATCATCAGTAGAAGAATGATGGATTAGGCTGGTTAGCTGTCTTGCTTCTATAGAGGAGCTGTCGTACTCTCTGGTGTTATCTCTGAAAGGGTTTTTATTAGGATATCTGTCATTAAAATAATTTACACTATATGAATTAGACATGATTTTTTATTTTAAATAATATTAACAAATAGGATTTAATTCCATTTATTAAATTATTTTAAAATTCATGAATAAATTTCTGAGCGAATTTATTCTTCAATCTCTACTAAGACAAGAGTGATGTTGTCATGACCGCCTCGTGACTTTGCCATTTGGATCAATAAGTCGCCTTTTTCTTCTAAAGAGCCTTTTGAGTTGATTACTTTTTCTATTTCGCGATCATCTAAAAGATCTGTTAATCCATCTGAGCAAAGTAGGTAGATATCACCTTTACGTATTTCTTCATGTTTGATTTCTGGAAACACTTCTGGAGATGTACCAACTACTCTAGTTAAAATTCTTTTTTTAGTATAAATTTGATGAGGAACAGAGTGGTCTGTGGTTAGGGGATTGAGAATATTTTCTCTTAGAAGGTAAATCCGGCTATCGCCAACATGGGAAAAAAGGACCCGTTTTTCGTGTAATAGTAAAGAGCATAAGGTGGTTCCCATCCCTTTTAGAGAAGGATCCTTATTCCCTAGGTGATTAACCCAATAATTGGCACTTTCAATAAATAGCTGAACTTTTGAAGAAAGTTCATGAATGCAAGAAATTTCAGGCAAAGTTTTTATAGCTCCACACATGTAATCAACTGCTTTTTGCGCAGCGATTTCCCCAGCCTTATGCCCACCCATACCGTCTGCTACAATAAAGAAATTTTCTTCATGTAAAACAGCGAAGACATCTTCGTTATTTTGCCTTACAAGGCCTACATCAGACTTGGCAAAAGTTTTGATTTTGACTTTCTTGCTCAAAAAAATCCTACTACTTTTGTTATACAAATAGCAACATTTGGGTTGATTGTCAAAATATTTAGAGAAGCAAGATTGCCCAATATTTGGAAAAACGAGTGGTGATCTAGCTTCGTGCCAATCCCTTTTTTTTATCTAGGGGTGGATGAAAAATAAGGCAAAAAATTATCCAGATACAATGCGGATAACACTGATAAGGTTAAATGTCATGTGGAGAAAAATGTTTGCATATAGGCTGCGCTGCTTTTCATAAATAAAGCCTAAATACAAAGCAAAGGTGAATAATGAGGCAAACAGCGTGATGTTTGCTATTCCTTGAGAAGGGGTGAGGTGAAAAAATGCAAATGCCAAAGAGCTGATGATGATTGATGTTTTTACTGAAAACCGAGTTCTTAAGGAAGTTTGTAATACGCCTCTA
>VGMA01000120.1 GCA_016866575.1 Chlamydiota bacterium | reverse complement strand
CGATGTCCTCGGCCAAAAAGGGGTTGTTCAAACTTTAAAAAATGCCCTTACCCTTAAAAAAACTTCTCACGCTTATTTATTTACTGGTGTTCGCGGAACTGGTAAAACAAGTATAGCAAGAATCTTTGCTAAAGCCCTTAATTGCCTATCTCCAGTAGATCAGATTGAGCCTTGTAACGAATGCTCATCTTGCAAAGAAATTATTGCAGGAAGAAGTTTGGATGTCGTTGAAATCGACGGCGCTTCAAACCGTGGTATCGATGATATAAGAAAACTTAGCGAAAATATTGGAATTGCCACCTTCCAAGGGAAATATCGAATTTACATTATCGATGAAGTGCATATGCTCACCAAAGAAGCCTTTAATGCGCTTTTAAAAACCCTTGAAGAGCCGCCGCAAAATGTAAAATTTCTTCTTGCTACAACAGAGCCCCATAAGATTCTTCCTACGATTTTAAGTAGATGCCAGCGTTTCGACCTCAAAAGAATTCAAGAATCTCTTATTGCTGAAAAGCTTGCTTCGATTGCTAAAGAGCTCGAAATAGCCGTAGAAGAGGATGTTTTTTTACTGATCGCCTCACTTGCTGAAGGTAGCTTGCGAGATGCCGAAACGCTACTTGACCGGATACTAGTAACCCAAGACCCCCCTATCACAGTAGAATCGGCAACTAAAATCTTCTCTCTTTTGCCGTCGACACTTTTTAGCAAACTTGATGAAACATTTCTTTCACAAAGAATCGACCAAGTTTTTGAAATTGCCGAAGAGATCTTTCTTAGTGGATTCAACACCAATTATTTTTTAGACTCTCTCATCCACCACTTCAGAAATATCCTCTTTGCTCACTATAACCCAAAAGAAACTAAGCGTTGGACAAAACAAGAGCAGCAAGTTGCCAAAAGGGCTTTAGAAATTTATTCTGCTGAAAAAGTCCATTTTATTATCGATTACCTAATCACCTTACAAAGTAAAAAACAAACTCTTGAGCTAAGTAGAATCGAAATTGAGATGATTTTGCTCTATATCGTTCAAACTAAGCAGCGTGTTTCGATTAGTGACATCTTAGATAAGTTAGAAGAAAATGAGCCCAAAGCACCCCCTGCCCCTTTAGCAGAAAAAAAAACAGCCCCTATTGAGACTGTAGCTCCTACTTTAGCACCTAAAGTAATAGAAACGAAAACGATAGAGACTAAAGCTACAGAAACGCCAAAACCCGTAGAAGCGTTAAATCCCGTTGAAGAAGTAAAACAGGCTCCTAAAAAAGTAGTCCAAAGTGAAATCTCTTTAGAAAAAGCAGCTCAAAGTCTAAGGGAATACGAAGAAAAAAATGGGTCTAGCGTTCAAGAAAAAGATACACCACTAAAGGCTAAAATTTCTTTTTCTTCAGAAATAGAAAAGGGCATAGAGCCTCAAACTGAACAAAAATCAGTTCCTACAGAACTACCCGCCATAGAGCAAAATGCTTCAATAAAAATCGATTCCACCCCCCCTTCGCTTGACGAAAGCATTAGACAAGAGACCCTCTTACGATTTGCGGCTGTCGAGCTCGGTGGAACCTTAAAAAAACATTCTTATTAAAAAAGGATACATAATTGCATGGGCAGTGGATTTTCAAAACTAAAGAAACAAAGAAAACAATTTGAAGAGCAGCTCTCAAAGATCCAAGCTGAGCTAGATGAAAGCGAATTCCATGGAACAGCCGGTAATGGACTAGTAAAAGTTGTTCTAACAGGACAAAAAGAACTTAAATCTCTACAAATTCAACCTGAATGTGTAGACAAAGATGATATTGAAGGGCTCCAAGATCTCATCGTCGCGGCATTCAAAGATGCTTCTGAAAAACTGGAAAAAAGCGCGCCGATGAACAATATGGCTAGCTTATTCTAAATTTTCCTTTTTAAATACCTTTTAGAAAAGAAGACCTTCTCTTGTTTAAGAGAAGGTCTTTTTATTTACCTGCTAACGCATCAAGGACTGCTTGACTTGCAAGCCCATTTTCTTTAAGACGATTCATAGCATCAGGACTTGCTCTATTCACCTCAATGAGCCTTTCTATGATCTTCGAATCTGCTAAATCTTCGAGCATGTCATATGAAGCTAAGTTCAGATCAGCCAGTCTTTCCATCAAAAGCTCTATACGCGTAGCGTCTGCAAAAAGCTTTTGCCCTCCGGTTTTTTCAATCATGTGAGGTAAAGGATCCATCTTATCTAAAGAGCGAGGATGGACAAAGTATACAATCGAGTACCTTTCATGATTTTGTCCTAAAGGAGATTTAACACGGTGCGGACCGCTACGAAAATACCCGTTCGATAAATTCTGAAAGAAATCTCCCATATTTACGATAAAAGTATCATCAGGGACATGTACTGCGATCCACTCGCCATTTTCTAACTGCACCTCTAATCCATCTGCTGTTGCAGGAGGCAAAATGGTATACATATCGATATCGGTATGCTCTTGAGCCCAGATAGCTTGGTCGTTAGGATCTTTTTGATTAGGAGCTGGATAATGAATGAGTCTCATAAGAGAGTCCCCTTCATCTGTCATGTTGGTGATGAATTGCTTTTCTTGGCCAAGAAGTTCAGAAAAAGCTCTTTCAAGAGGCTTTCGGTATCTATCTAATTCATTGATGTAAGCAAGAACAGGTCTTTGAAAATCACATTCGTTAGGCCATACGTTTTTCAAATAACCAAGCCGCTCATATTGTTCTTCTTCCCTTTCAGCAGCTACGTGATAAAATTCTTTGAGATCAGGATAAAGCGAGCCTTTTGCAACTTCTTTTCTTAAGGCTACATATCCTCTTTGTCCATTTGTGCTAGACGCATCGTAGAGCATTTTGACTTCAGGATCTAAAGCGCAAAAATCAATCATAGCTTCAAAAGCTTGCTTGACCACTTCAATATTGATGTCAGAATTTTTTACTGCAAAGAAACCATATTTACGGAGAGCTCCTGAGAGCTCTTCCATAAAAATTTCGTGACGCTCTTCGTCGTAAAAATCTTGCATGTCTACGACGGGAATCGTTGATTGGTTAGCTGCTGATAAACAGCTGGCTGCCAGTATAAAAAAACCAGCCCATTTTTTCATTGTTGACTAGTTCCTTTTGTTATGCGAAAGGAGGGACTCGAACCCTCAAGGGTTACCCCACTACCACCTCAAAGTAGCGTGTCTACCAATTCCACCACCTTCGCGTTTGTGGAAAAAAACTATGGACTATAGTAATCTAAATATCGATATGAAAGCAAGAAATTTTCTCATTCTTTTTTGTAAAATGCCCATTTACCTTTATCAATGGACAATTAGACCTTTTGTCGGAAGCTCTTGCCGCTTTTATCCCAGCTGCTCTGATTATGGTTTGCTTGCTCTTAAAAAACATGGCCCCTTGAAAGGCTCTTACCTTACGATCAAGAGAATATGTAAGTGCAACCCATTTTGCGAAGGTGGCGTAGATTATCCTTAATTAGCTAAAAAAACAGATTTTTTAAGGAATGATCAGCTCTTTGCCTAATGGCAAGCAGCTATCAGGATCTAAGCCGTTTTCTTTGATGAGCGCTTCTAATTCAACTCGATAAATCCTAGCAATTTTCCAAAGGCTATCACCTTCTTGGACTACATGTTTTTTTGTTACTACTTTGATCTTCTCAAAACAATTCTTAGGCTCTACTTGAGGTACAGTTTGAGAAAATAAAGTTGGAAGAAATCTTTTGACAGAGACTTCATGATCATAAGGCTGAGGCATGACTTCTTGAGCAAATTCATAGAGTTTAGAAGCTGCAGCCTTTCTAATACTATCACCTCGCACAGAGCAGAGGAGCTGTTTTAAAAATAGCGTTGTATGCAAATCGTTTTGCTTGATTGCTAAAATTAAATCTATAAGGACCTTATCTTCAACTTTTTTAAGAAGATAATCACTGTCATTTTGGATAAGAAGTCCGATAGCTGTCTGAGAATCTGGCACATATTCAATAAGAAATTTTCTTAAATGATCTA
>VGMA01000119.1 GCA_016866575.1 Chlamydiota bacterium | reverse complement strand
AGCAACTCTGTTACTAGTAAACCTTTATGCATTGTTTTTATAAGATCATTGAGATCTTGATGGCCTGTCTTCACAATTAAATTATGGGCTCCGCCAGCGTTTCCTGTTGATTGCATACCAAGCTTTCTAGCGGCATAAGAAGACAAAAGATATCCATTGATAGTGCCTTGATTAACCAATAATCTTGGGTGCGTTGCTACCCCTTCATCATCAAACATAGAGCTTGCGTCACCGCGTAAAAGGAAGGGGTCTTCTTCAATGGTTAATTGATCACTTGCTATTTTTTTCCCAAGCGAATCCAAAAGGAATGAAGATTGACGGTATAAATTACCGCCAGAAATAGCTGAAATAAGAGATGAAATAAGTCCTATGGCTATTGGCGCTTCAAAAATGACAGGGGCATGGCAAGTATGTATTTTTTTAGCTCCTAATCGAGATAATGTTCGGGTGCCTGCTAATTTACCAACCGAATCAACAGACTCTAAATCTTCAACATGTCTTGCAGATGAATACCAGTAATCTCTTTGCATCATCGATTTTTCTTCAGCAATCACAGAACAGCCGATCGAATGCCTAGATGTCGGATAACCACCCATAAAACCATGACTATTTGCATAAATAAAAACACCTTCAGAAGAAGAGATACTAGCCCCTTCGGAATTTGTAATTTTTTTACTAACATTAAATGCTGATGCCTCACATGTCTTTGCAAGATCAATCATATGATCTACAGATACATCCCATGCATTATGAAGATCAAGATCTTTCATGTTGGTTGCCATAAGACTTTTATCTGCCAATCCAAATAAAGGATCTGGAGCTGTGTATCGTGCAATATTAAAAGCAGCGTCAACCGTATCCTCAATACTCTGTATGGATAAATCAGATGAGCTTGAACTGCCCTTCCGCTGTCCGTTAAATAGAGTCACAGAGAATCCTTTGTCTCTATTAATTTCAAGTGTTTCAAGGTTGCCTAAGCGAACAGAAATATTTTTACCTGTTCCATAACTCACTTCTACTTCAGATGCGGTCGCACCTATTTTTTTTGCATAATCTAAAGTATGATCGGCAATTTTTTTTAAATGCTCCAAATCAAATTGATTTTTTTTCATGTCTTTACGAGCTGTAAAGTAAACCCTGTTATCATAACTTAGAAATAGTCACTCTTTAAAGTCACATTCATACATATGGCAAAAGACAAGGATCTAGAAAAAAAAACCGTCAGCAGGACTCAACTCAAGCTTGAAGCTGAAAAACTTCAATCGCTTGGATTAAAATTGTGTGATTTATCTATTTCTAAATTAAAGGCTCTTGATTTGCCACCAAATTTATTTGAAGCAATTTTGGCGATGCAAAAAATTTCAAGCAATGGCGCTAAAAAGCGCCAAAGTCAATATATTGGCAAGCTCATGAGAAACTTTGACACCACTGAACTAAATACCTTTATGACGTTTTGGGATCAACAAGAGCTCAAAGAAAAACAAGACTTTCATAACATAGAGTTATGGCGAAAAAAATTAGTTGAAGAGCCAGAAAGTGTTGATGATTTCTTGACAAAATTTCCTACAGAAGAAAAATTAATTCTTTTAAACACAATCAAAGGGGCTGTGGAAGAAAAGATTAAGGATAAACCACCTAAATATAATCGCGAGCTATTTAAGCTTATAAAAAAAATTATTGAAAAATAAAATTATCTTCTATTAAGCTCAGCAACCACTACTTTTTCTTCATCGTCTCTCGCGTATTTTATTTTTACTTTGTTGCCCTGCTGTTTAAATACCGATTTAGAAAATTCCTCAGGCGATTCTGTATTCGCATCATTCAATGCAAGGACTACATCGCCTTTTTGAATGCCCGCCTTAAAAGCTGGTGAGTCTTTAATAACTGCAATAACTTTTAAACCTTTTTCTTGCTGAATCTCTTTTGTGTCTGAATTTTTTGTACTTAATTTAATAACGTGTAAACCTAAGATAGGTACCGGTAATTTTGCCCAAAATGTTGCATAAAATTCAAATTTACTATTTTTATCTTTTAAGTCAGCTTCACTAACTTCAATCACAGTATTTTTTTCACCCTTACTCTCTTTTTTTATTTCGTCATGAATCTGTCTTAAGCGAGCTGAACGAGTCATTTCGTTTATTTTACGATCGTATACTAACACTATGTCTGCTTCGATAGCTTGTGCATGTTTGAGGGCTTGATTAGGCTCTACAAAAGGCCCTTGGAATGAGGATATCCCCATCAAATCATAACCATCTTCTAACATTCTAATATTATCTTTTTCTTTGTTCATACCAGCATACATTTTAGTATCCGGCTTTTTTTGCAGAGAATGTAAGTTGTTATTGCCTTGAGTTGAATAATTTACTTGAAATAAGTTTGGCTCTTCGGCGATAGCTAACATACTGAATAAATTTAGCATTAAAAAAATAAGTTTAAATGGCATGGAATCCCCTCAAAGCAAAATGATATGATGAATGTTTTACTAATTATGACCTATCATGCAGAATAAGTTCACAAAAATTGGACTCATTTCAATAAGCGATCGGGCTTCGAAAGGCGAATATGAAGACCAAGGCATACCTAATCTTAAGTCTTGGCTTCAAAAAGCCTTAATCTCTCCTTTTGAAACCATAGAAAAAATTATCCCAGACGAAAAACTCTTGATTGAATCTTCATTGATTAATTTCGTAGATACCGAGTTGTGCGATTTAATTCTTACAACAGGTGGGACTGGGCCTGCTTTACGAGATGTAACTCCTGAAGCTACTCTCGCCATTGCAGACCGTGAAATGCCAGGCTTTGGGGAGCAAATGCGTCAAATTAGTTTACACTTTGTTCCGACTGCTATTCTATCAAGACAAGTTGCAGTCGTTCGTAAAAATACACTCATTATCAATTTACCAGGCCAGCCTAAATCTATCGCCCAAACACTTGAGGGTCTGAAAAATGATCGAGGTGAAGTAATCGTTCATGGTATTTTTGCTGCGGTACCCTATTGTGTAGATCTTTTAAATGGACCTTTCATCGAAACGCATCAAAATATTGTAAAAACTTTTAGACCTAAAGCAAAATAATAATGACTTCAGAATTTGAAATTATTGAGCGCTATTTTAAGAAAAAAATGAAGCAAACTGCTTTAGGTGTTGGTGATGATGCAGCAATAATTAATGTTCAAAAAAATCATCAACTAGTTATCTCTTCAGACATGCTGATAGAGACTATACACTTTTTAAAAAATACAAACCCATCTCACTTGGGTTGGAAATCTCTAGCGGTGAATTTATCTGATATCGCTGCGATGGGTGGAATGCCTAAATGGGCAACTTTATCAATATCACTCCCAAAGATAAATCATGTTTGGCTGAAAAAATTCTCGGAGGGATTTTTTAAATGTGCCAATCAATTTGGTATTGATCTTGTTGGAGGAGATACTACGAAAGGTCCACTTAGCATTTCAATTACCATCATGGGCGAAATTAAAAAAAATCAAGGTCTATTAAGATCTGGTGCAAAAATTAATGATGATATCTGGGTAACGGGCCAGTTAGGGCTTGCCTCAATGGGCTTAGCAAGCCTTCAGAGGAAATTAAAGCTTGCCTCTCGTTTAAATGCAAAATGTATAAAAGCGCTTGAGATGCCTATCCCGAGAGTCTCCCTAGGCTATCATTTATCTCGGTATACCAATAGCTGTATTGATATTTCTGATGGTCTTATTCAAGACTTAAATCATATTTTAAAAGCTTCTAAAGTTGGCGCTACTCTTTTGTTGAATGATATACCATGTGAAAAATTCATTCTTACATCAAAACAATATCAATTTGTATTGAATGGGGGTGATGATTATGAACTCTTATTTACAGCTCCTAAAAAAAATAGATCTTATATAAAAAAAATTGCTCAAAAAACAAATACTGTAGTAAAAGTCATCGGTGCTATAACCCATAAACAAAATCTAAAGATTGTGAATGCGCATAGTAAATCAGTAACATTTAACCTTAAGGGATTTGACCATTTTGCTTAATATTAAATTCTTACTCAA
>VGMA01000118.1 GCA_016866575.1 Chlamydiota bacterium | reverse complement strand
AGGTATCGGTCATTGGCACGTGGCATGAAAGCTTTTTTACTACTAGAGAGGCTTTAATCAATTTTGCTAAACCCTTACTCAACTTCATTTCTCATTTACCTAAAACGTTACAACAAGAATTTACAGAGGAAGTGGTTGATAGAGTGATTTCAATGACTTTTGTTTCAGATGATGGAATCATCCATTATAAAACTTTCAATTTACTTGCTTCTGGAATCAAATAAACTTTTAAAGATTTGGGCTTATCGAAAAAAGGCAAAAAAAAACCTGAGATAGATATCTCAAGGTTTTTTTATTACGGAGGAGGTGGGATTCGAACCCACGATGCGCTTATCACGCATACACGCTTTCCAAGCGTGCTCCATCGGCCACTCGGACACTCCTCCTAAAAAGTGGCTAAATGTTAAATCAAAACGATTTGTTTGACAAGCAAAAGCTTATCGTGTAGAGTACTTACATGTTCTATCGATTTTTTTTCATTATTTTAACTGTTATTGCAGTAGCTTGCCAAAAGCAACCGGATGTTATCCCTAAAGAGACAAAACCTGTTGTTCTTGTTTCCATACCGCCATATGCAACAATCGTTAAGCAAGTAGCTGGCGACACAGTTGAAGTTGTCTCCATCACGGACGAAGACTCAGATCCTCATATATTTGAGCCTAAGCCTCGCATGACGAACCTTTACAAAAACGCTAGGCTGTGGATCGGGGTCGGAGAACCTTTTGAAAAGAAATTACTAGAAAAATTCCAGAGCATCGATCCATCGATGGAATTTGTGGATCTTACGACAAAAGTTCCCCTCTTGACTTTCAATCAGGAAATCCCTCAAAAACATACTTGCAAACACTGCAAAAAACAAAAAGATCGCCACATCTGGTTAAGCCCTCTTCTTGTTGTCCAGCAAGCACAAATCATAGCTAGCTACTTGAGTGATTTGCATCCTGAAAACAAAGAAATTTACGCAAAAAATCTTTACGAGCTCAACCAGCAGCTGCACATTCTCAACGGACAGCTACAAAATCAGCTGGCCCCTTATCACAATAAAGCTATTTTGGTATCTCACCCTGCTTTTGGCTATTTTTGCTACCAATATGGCATTGTTCAACTAGCTGTATCTGCTGACGAGCAAGAACAAGTCAAGCCGCAAGACCTCACTGATCTTTGCATGATGATGGAAGAATTTGAAGTTCTTGCCATTGTTATTGAGCCTCATGACAACATCAAATCGATCCAATCGGTGTGTAATCTGCCGAACCTGCCATACAAAAAAATCAACTCCATTGCCCTCGACTACATACAGACGATGCACGATTTGGCTGACTTAATTTCTGGCGCAAGTGGAGAGATGCGTGATAGAGATCAATAATGTCTCATTTAGCTACGATGGAAAAAAAGTTTTAGACAAAGTTCAGCTTTCTCTAGACGAAAAGCATTGCTATGCGATTATAGGGCCAAATGGAGGTGGTAAAACAACCTTTTTACAGCTCCTTATGGGATTTTTAACTCCTGAGTCTGGGTCTATAAGCATCAACAATAAGTCCCCCGTTGAATTTAGAAACTCTATCGGCTACGTACCACAAACCCCCTCATTTGACAAACTTTTCCCTTTGACTGTAGAACAGCTAGTTTTGATGGGGGCTCTAAGCGAGCTTAGCCCTTTTGGTTTTTGGCCGAAAAAAGTCAAAGAAAAAGCGAAAAAAGCTCTTGAAACTGTGGGCCTAATCCACAAAGCCAAAGAGCCGATAGGTGAGCTTTCAGGCGGGCAAATCCAAAGAGCCTACATCGCAAGGGCCATCATGAACCACCCAAAAATTTTATTGCTTGATGAGCCGACGGCCAGCTTAGATCCTGATGTTGTCAAAGAGATGATTGCGCTTTTAAAAAAGCTCAAAAACGATATGATGATTTTGATTGTATCACACGATCTTGAAAGCGTTATGAACATTGCTGATTTTGTTATTTGTGTCCAAAATCAAGTTTCCCTTATGGATGTTCACGATGTGTGCCACCATTTTTCTTTAGGCGTGTATCACCAACTACGAGGAAAGAAGTAAAGATGAACCCGTTTCTTCAAATGGCACTTTTTGCAAGCCTTGCCGCTTCTATTGCAAACGGAGTCATCGGCTCATACATAGTGGTTAAAAGAATTGTATTTATTAGCGGCAGCATCGCCCACGCAGTGATTGGCGGAATCGGCTTGTTTGCTTTTATGCAAAGCTATTTTGACTGGCCTTGGTGCACCCCTTTTCTTGGTGCGATGATATTTGCGATATTTTCAGGTTTTTTGATCGGATGGATCCATCTTCACCATAAACAAAGAGAAGATACGGTTATTGCTGCCATTTGGTCATTTGGAATGTCTATGGGTGTGATCTTTTTGTCGATGACTCCCACAAACCAATCGGAAATCATAAGTTTTCTTTTTGGAAATATTTTATGGGCAAGCTTAAACGATATTTACGCCCTTTTAGCTCTTGATGCCATCATTTTGCTGCTTGTACTGCCATTGCATAGAAGATTTCTTGCGATCTGTTTTGACGAAAAACAAGCCTATTTGCAGAAACAACCTGTACAATTTTATTATTTTTTATTACTTACCTTGGTCTCCATCACAGTAGTGCTTCTCATCCAGGTAATCGGAGCTATTTTAGTGATCGCCATGCTATCACTTCCGGCAGCTATAGCAAATATTTTCACAAAAAAATTATCAAGAATGATTTTGCTATCTTCTATTTTTTCTGCCCTCTTTAGCTTGATAGGAATGTTCATTTCTTTTGAGCTGGACTGGCCTCCGGGAGCAACAATCTCACTTACTGCAACAGTTGCATATCTTCTGTCCTTGACTTTGAAACAAACATCATATACAATTCCCGTGAAATTGACTGGAGGAAGCGAATGTACGCGATTATCAGAACAGGAAGCAAGCAGTACCGAGTCGCACAAGACACCGTGATCGATGTGGAACTCCTAGAAGGGAACCCGGGCGATGCTGTAGAATTCAAAGATGTTTTATTACTTAATAAAAATGATACTGTTACAGTGGGTGCCCCACTTGTAAAAAATTGCTCCGTAACCGGAGAGATTGTAGGTTCAGTGGCTGGCGAAAAATTGGTCACTCTTAAGTACAAACAAAGAAAAAACACAGAACGCAAAAAAGGGCACAGACAAAAGTATACCCGCGTGAAAATTCGGAGCATAACACATGGCACATAAGAAAGGACAGGGTTCCTCCAAAAACGGTCGCGATTCAAATCCGAAGTACCGAGGAATCAAGAAATACGAAGGCGAAGTGATCCTCAGTGGTGGAATCATTGTTCGTCAGACAGGAACCAAGTGGCATGCTGGACGCAATGTTGGAATAGGACGTGACTTCACGCTCTACTCTCTTGTTGACGGTGTTGTTCAATACACAAAAGGGAACAAAACAGTAGTTTCTGTTCTTCCCGTAGCGTAGTAGAATATGTTTACAGACAAAGTCCAGCTTCACCTACAAGCCGGTCGCGGCGGAAATGGCGTCGTTGCCTGGATCAGAGAGAAATACATTCCCAAAGGCGGACCCGCCGGGGGAAATGGAGGGCGCGGCGGTGATATCATCGTCCGCTCCTCTAATCACTTTTATGCATTAGATCGTTACAGAAACATCCGTGAAGTTGCTGCTGACAATGGTCAAGATGGCGGTGCGAATAGCCGTATCGGCAAAAGCGGAAAAAACTGCGTTGTCGAAGTTCCTACCGGAACCATTGTAAAAAATGTAGCTACCGGAGAGATCATCCACGACTTCATAAAAGCTGATGAGTCGCTCCTTCTTTGCCAAGGTGGTAAAGGTGGCAAAGGGAACGAATGCTTTAAGTCTCCAACGAATCAAGCTCCAACCAAAACGACTCCCGGCCTACCCGGTGAAGAAATTTCGGTAGAATTTGAGCTCAAGCTCATTGCAGATGTAGGGTTCGTAGGGATGCCTAACGCTGGAAAGTCGACGCTACTTTCTGCATTGACCATGCAAAAAGTGAAAATTGGAGACTATCCATTTACAACACTCGTACCTAACTTAGGATATATCGAATTTGATGACTTCTCAAGAGTCCACATTGCAGATATTCCGGGGCTTATT
>VGMA01000117.1 GCA_016866575.1 Chlamydiota bacterium | reverse complement strand
TTGGGTTTGTCTGGGTTTTCTAAAACAGGGGTGATTAAGAACCAAAATTAACTGCCCATCTTTAGACAAATGCTTTGCGGCATTTGAAATGGCCATTTGCATATCTGGTATATTTTGCAGCGAAAGAACAAATATTGCGTGAGTGAAAAATCTATTGAGGCTTAACTCTTTAGTGAGGTCATGTTCAAAAAAATTGCGCTGAGGATGGTGTTTTTTTGCCAAAGCGATCAAGTTTTTTCCGATGTCAACACCAAGATAGTCAATCCCTTTAGGTATTTCACCAGCTAAAAAGCCTTGTCCACAGCCAAGGTCTAATAAAGAGGAGTTGCTAGTAAATTGCAGAATCTTTTTAAGACAGGGAAGAATAGTCTCGCGGTGGAAAAAGTGACCTTTCTCTCCGACGATTTTGTCGTACCAGCTGCTATAAGGATCCCAAGAAGAGCTTTCTTTTTTCATGTGATTCAGTTATGGGTAATAGTAATATGATATACAAAAAAACGCAACGACTAGCTAGAGACTCTTTAAGATTAATCAAGACAAAGCTTCCTCATCATCTAACGATAGGAAGAGCCATTACGTACTTAAGAAGAAAAAGCTTAGTAGATGATCATCTAGTATATATATATATTGTTGATGAGCAAGATATTTTACTAGGAGTTGTGAGAGTTCGCGATCTTTTACTCCAAAATCCTCAAAAGCCAGTCCATTCGATTATGCAAACAAACGTCATCAGCGTTCATGAGCTCGACACGCTTCATGAGGCTCTATGTATAATGGAAAATCGGCACCTTCTTGCGATTCCTGTGGTAGATAATCGTAATCGTCTTTTAGGAGTGATTGATATTCGAGATTATTTTGAAGAAGCAATCGATGTCGATTCCTCCAAAAAACGTTGGCAAATTTTCCAAACCCTAGGATTGATGCTCCATGAAGAAGGCCTAGATAGAAAAATCGTTTGGAAAGTCTATAAATCAAGAATGCCCTGGATTTTTTGCAACATGATTGGAGGCTTTCTTTGCGCTTTTATTTCTAATATCTATAAGGATGTGCTGAGTAATATTTTAGTACTGGCGATGTTTACACCGTTAGTTCTTGCCCTTTCAGAAGCTATATCCATGCAAGCTATGACACAAAGCATAATTGATATTGGCAAAAAAACAGAGAATTTTGCCCACTTTATCAAAAACCTCTACCATGATGCTAGGCTATTTTCACTCTTAGCAATATCATCAGGTGTCATTGTAGGATCAACCTCGCTTTTATGGAAAAAGGGGATTGGGCCAGCGATCATCATTGCAAGTTCCATTATGATTTCGGTAACCTCCACCGCTCTTTTAGGTGTCATGATCCCTGTTTTGATTCACAAATGGAGGCTAGACCCAAAAATAGCTTCAGGTCCTGTAGTTTTGATGCTTGCTGATGTTTTTACCATCAGCGTCTATCTCAGTCTTGGATTCTATTTTCTCTTGTAAAAGAACTTCTAAATCGCAAAATGATGAAAGGAATAGCGCAGATTACCGTGATACCAATAATCAGAAAGCTTTCAAAAAAGAGTATACTTCCAGTATTAAGCTGAGGTGGCGGTAAAAATCCAATCAATAGAGCTGCTATTGAAGCAAGAAGCCCTATGCCTGCTACCAAGATCATTCCGAAAATTCCCCCGGGAATTTTATAGGGTCTAGGATGATGCGGTTTTTTAATGCGAAGCATGATAGCGGTTAAAAACATAATGATGTACATTACAAGATACACCTGAGATGTTAAAGCAGTAAGTATCCAAAATGAGCTATTTACATCTGGCATGAATAAAAAAGCGGTTGATAGTAAAGCTACAACAACACCTTGACTTGCCATCATAACTGTAGGCATTCCGTTTTTATTTGTGTAATAGCATATAGATGGAAGATCTCCAGATTCAGCAGCTGCTAAAAGACCTTTGCAAGGACCTGCAGTCCATGTGCTAACGCTGCCAAAAGCTCCAAAAGCAAGTAAGATGGCTACAAAAGGGACTAAGTTTCCAAGTTGATAACTTTCAAGGAAATAAGCTATTGCTTCGATACTGCCTGCGATTAAGTTGATTTTGTTGTGAGGAATAACCATAGCAACTGCAAGAGTTCCTAGTATGGTCAATGTTGCGATTAAAGAAGCACTCCAGAATATGGCTTTAGGATAGTCTTTTTGAGGGTTTTTGACATCTTTGGCATGAACAGCCGGCATCTCCATTCCACAAAATCCTAATAGAACTCCAGCAAGAAAAGCAAGCTCTGCAATATGGTTAAGTTGGGGTATGAAAGAAGACCAAGAAAAGGTAATTTCAATAGGGTGGCCTGAAAAGAACCACACCATTCCCAGAACAATAATAAGAAGACCGGGAACAAAGGTTCCTAAAATCACGCCAAACGAGCTAATCCAGCCTGAAACTTTCATTCCTCGCAAATTTAATAGTGTTGATAAGACAAACGTTCCTAAAATCACAAAGTAAGTGTAAAACTTGTTTGTGGCTAATTGTTTGTTGAACGCGTAAGCGATAGATCCGGCCATAAAAGAAAGGATCGTTGGGTACCAAACGATATTTTCTACCCACAAAAGCCACACAGCTAAAAATCCTAGTTTGTGTCCGAAAGCTTCTTTAACCCAGGCAAAAATCCCCCCTTTTTCAGGCCAGCCTGTAGCAAGTTCTGCTGCAACTAGCGAGACAGGAATGAAAAATGTGATTACCGCAAGAAGTAAAAAGAAGATCGATGATAGACCATATTCTGCAGTCAATGGCCAATTTCTCACACTTAGAATCGTAGCGATGCTAATCATTGTGAGAAGAAAAACGTTAAGAGTTTTAGCTTTTGCTTTAGTGTTCGTTGTCATAGAAAGTCATTGTAGCAGCAAGTGAACATGAAATCAATAAAATGCTCTAACTCTAAAAAAATCAAGTTGAGTATGCATAGTCATTAGAGAAAGAATTTATGAGCCAAAGCGATTTCAATGTAACAAAGAAATAAGATAAAAACGGCTAGTATGATCCAGCAAAAAAACACCGAAGCGAAGTAGAAAATTACAATCAGGCTTAAAGATTTTTAAACACAAAAAAAGACAGGAAACTAAAAGAGATAGTATGATTTTTTTGTAAAGTTTTTAAACAGGCTATCTATTGTAAATTACAATAGATAGCCAACGCTACTATTTTTAGTTATCAAAAAATTTTCTAAATTGCCCTTCATAATCAATTTTACGATTACTGTAGGCAAGATTTGTATACGTTGAAATAGCGCCATTTGCTAAGGCAAAACAAGTTGCGAGTGCCCCCACAAAAGATAGTGAGTTCATACAATCAAAAGCTTCGCTATCAGCTTTATCACTAGCAAAAGCTTCGCTATCAGCTTTATCACTAGCAAAAGCTTCGCTATCAGCTTTATCACTAGTAAAATAGGCTATAGCCATAGGAATGGTCAAAATAATGCCAATTGCTAAGCGAGTGATGATCTCTATAGGAGCTAAAAGAAACGTGGCAGCGAATAGACCTATCTCAATAGCAAAGATTTTTAATCCCTTGCTACACCTATCATCTTGTTCTACACAGTTGTTATGAGCCATGTTTAAATAGTTGATCGCAAGCAAGGAAATGCATGTAGTTGCTAAATTAGGATCTGTAGTTACTGTAAGAAAGTCATCTTGGTTTTGGCTGTATTTTTGAAATACAGGTTTAAGCATTTCTGAGTCTGGATCTTCTTCAACCCCTAAAAAAGGACCTTCCATTCCAATGAAGTTATGTCTTTGTCCCATATTTCTTGTTTCGTTCATATACAAACCTTTTTTAATTTTCTTATATTTTACATTAACATCTGATTAATTTTTAGCTTAACATTCTATAAATGGCTAGAGAAAATATAATGTTGATAAAATAAAATTAATGCGTAAAAGTTAATAGATCAGATTGATTGAAAATAGTTAACCACTGTCAGTTACAAGATTTTTGGAGCTTGTTAATCAATCCTATAATCAGTCTATCCATTATTAATATAACGGATAGACTGATGTATTAATTTTAGAATTCGCCAATAAATTTTCTAAATTGCCCTTCATAATCAATTTTACGATCAATGTAGGCAAGATTTGTATACGTTGAAATAGCTCCGTGAGCTAAGGCTAAACAGGCTACGAATGCCCCT
>VGMA01000116.1 GCA_016866575.1 Chlamydiota bacterium | reverse complement strand
TTTTATCGATCGATAATCATAAAGATCGCCCTGAGAAATTTTTTGAGCCCACTCCGTTTCTTTGAGTCTAAGATTGGCCGATTTTTCCTCGATAAGATAGCCGGGTATCGATAAGTCTGAGCCGTCTAGCGTAATAAGTTTTTGAACATCGTGGGGTAGATGATCTCTCAATAGTGAAATAGGGGTTAAAAATGGAGCGCTGTTTTGGTATGCGGCATATACTTTGCCGCCTCTTGCATCTAAAATTTTTGCTTCGTCTTCTTTACTTTCGATAAGCTCTAAGCTGTGAAAGGGGATAAGGGGGATTTTTTTAGTATAGGAAAGGGCTTTAGCAACACTCACTCCGATCCTGATTCCTGTAAAGAATCCGGGGCCGTTACAGATGGCAATAAAACTTATGTGACTGATATTGAGCTTTAAAAGCTCTTGGTGGATCACTTTAGTGACATCTTTAGCGGGTAAGGCGATGATTTCTTCGTTGTTTTTGGAGATTAGGGCTAAAAAATTTTTTGTGCCACTTGTGTCTATGATTAGGTATTCCAAGGTTTTCTATATAGTTAAAAAGTTAGTGGTGTTAAAATATCACAAAATCGGTTAATTAGGATATAAGAGAGGCATCTCTTCTTCTTGCTGAGATTTTGATTTTATATCTTAGGCGATATATCTATCTAGGGTTTATCAACCTAGTAGTGAAGAAGATGTGAAAATTGATCGGATCGCCCATTCTTTTTTCCTTAACGGGCGATCTTTTACGACTAACGAGGAGCGAGCTTTGAATCCAAATGAAGAACCAGATGAAGATTCCCCGCCAAAAGAACTAGAAGCCCTTTTGCATCCTAATGGCTTGCCTACCAAGGGTAAATCGCAGCCCCCCATAGCAACGGCCGATTTGCCCAATAAGCTGGCTGTGTTTCCTCTTACCCGCACCTGCTTTTTTCCAGGTATGGCAGCTCCCATATTGATTGAGCCGGGTTTGTATTATGAGACGCTGCGTGAAGTGGCTCAGCAAGAACAAAAAGTAATCGCCCTATTTTTAACAAAAAAAGAAAGCGCCGATATCTACAACCTTTCTTTTGATGATGTTTACGAAGTAGGGGTCGCTGCTACCATACTGAGAATCATACCTATAGTAGAAGGGGGCGCCCAGTGTCTTATCAGTGTTCTTAAAAGAATACGGGTAAAAAAACAGGTAAATAAGACGCCCGGCAAGCAGCTTTATGCTCAAGTTGAATATCATGATGATTTTATAGCTCAAGATCAGCAAAAAAAGGTTAAGGCTTACTCTTTTAGCATCATTCAGACTATCAAGGAGATGCTCAAAACAAATCCGGTATTTAAGGAAGAATTGCAGATCTTCTTAAGTATCACAGACTTTACTGAAGGGGGCAAGCTCGCTGATTTTGCCGCAGCTTTAACACTTGCTACAAGAGAAGAAAAGCAGCAGGTTCTGGAAGCTTTTGATGTGGAAGAAAGGATTGAAAAATCTTTAAGGCTTCTACGAAACGAGCTTGATATCAACAAGCTGCAAAATACAATCACAAAAAAGATTGAAGCGAATGTCTCTAAGGCCCAACGAGAGTTTTTTCTTCGTGAACAGCTTAAAACAATCAAAAAAGAACTTGGCTTAGAAAAAGATGATCATCAGGTAGCTTTAGAAAAGTTTGAAGAGCGTTTAGAAGGCAAAATCGTGCCAGAAGATGCGATGAAGGTGATCAATGAGGAGTTAAGTAAGCTTCAAATGCTTGATCATCAATCTGCAGAATATTCAGTTTGCTACAACTACTTAGATTGGCTTACTGTAGTTCCTTGGGGATTAAAGTGCCAAGAAATCCTCGACGTGCAAAGAGCTGAAAAGATTTTGCATCATGACCATTACGGCCTTGAAGATATCAAAGAAAGAATTTTAGAATTCATCTCTGTGGCTCAACTTAGAGGGCATACTAAAGGTCAAATCCTTTGTTTTACAGGACCTCCGGGGGTAGGGAAAACCAGTATAGGAAGAAGCATTGCTTCAGCGCTCAACCGCCCATTTTACCGCTTTTCGGTAGGCGGCATGCGTGATGAGGCGGAAATTAAGGGCCATCGCCGCACCTATATTGGGGCTATGCCTGGTAAATTTATCCAAGCTCTTAAGCATGTGAAATATTCCAATCCGGTCATCATGATTGATGAAGTGGATAAAATGGGTATTAGTTATCAAGGAGATCCAGGATCTGCTTTATTAGAGGTATTAGACCCCGAGCAAAATAAAGACTTTTTGGACCACTATTTAGATGTGCGTGTCGATCTTTCTAACATCTTATTTATTGTGACTTGCAACGATTTAGATTCGATACCAGGCCCTTTACGCGATAGGATGGAAGTGCTTAGGCTCTCTGGCTATATAGCTGAAGAAAAAGTGCAAATTGCTAAGCGCTATTTAGTAAAAAGAGCAAAAGAGGAAATGGGGCTTTTACAAAATCAGCTTTCTATTGATACAGATGCGCTGAACGTGATTGTCAATAAGTACTCTAGAGAAGCGGGCGTTCGTAATCTAGAAAAGAATGTGAAGAAAATTTGCCGAAAAGTAGCTGCAAAATTTGTGCGAGAAGCAGAAGAAAAAATTTCTGAGCAGCCGGCAAAAAAAGGTAAAGGAAAGGAAAAAGAGGGCAAAAAAGATACAGATAAGATCACAGCTATGGTCCATAAGCGCAAAATCAAGATTGGAGCCAAAGATGTGGAGACGTATCTAGGTAAGCCGATATTTACTTCAGAGACATTCCACGGACTAAGGCCTCCAGTAGGTGTAGTGTCGGGTTTAGCGTGGACTGCTTACGGAGGATCAACGCTTTACATCGAAGCTGCAAAAATGCGGGCCAAAGAAAAAAAGTACCACATTTCAGGAAACGTTTCGAATGTGATGAAAGAATCCTTAGATATAGCCTGGACGTATGTGCAGAGCAAGATAGATAAATATGCGCCTACTAGCGATAAATTTGAAGAAAGTGATGTGCACGTTCACGTGCCAGAAGGTGCTACACCAAAAGATGGCCCTTCAGCAGGTATTACGATGACTACAGCACTGCTATCACTACTTTTAGATAAACCGGTGAAAAAAAGTTTGGCTATGACCGGGGAGATATCGCTTTTAGGTAAAGTGCTTGCAATTGGTGGAGTGAAAGAAAAACTCATCGCTGCCAGAAGAGAAAATATTCGCGAATTGATTTTCCCAAAAGAAAACTACCGCGATTATGTAGAATTGCCTGATTATCTTAAGAAAAATTTGACGGTTCACTTTGTAGAAGACTATGAAGATGTTTATCGCATAGCGTTTGAAGTGCCGCAAAAAAAGAGCTTAAAACGTGCTAAAAGAAAGAGATAATATTTTCTCTTTAGAGGAAATGGGCAATTTAGCAAACCGTTTAAGGGCCGAAGGCAAAAGCATCGCAACTGTCAACGGCTCTTTTGACCTGATGCACGCAGGGCATCTTCACATTTTAAAAGAAGGTGCAAAGCAAGCCGATATACTGATAGTAGGGCTCAATACAGATCGCTCTATCCAAGAGTATAAGTCCAAAAAACGTCCTTTAATCCCTCTTAGCTACCGCTTAGAAATGATCGCAGCAATCCGCTATGTAGACTACGCTACCTATTTTGATGAGACAACTCCAGATCTGTTTTTACGCATCATTCGTCCCGATGTGCATGTCAACGGAGCAGAATATGGCGCAGATTGCGTAGAAGCTCCTACCGTAAGAGAAATCGGGGCAAGGCTTCATCTTGTCAATAGAATAGAGGGTCTTTCTACAACGAATATAGTGGATAAAATTTTATGCGGTGTATAGCTGTTTTTCAAGATCCTTCAGAAGCCAGTTCTTTTTCTGAAAGACTCAAAAGGCAAAAAATCAAATCTGAAATCGAAACCGGAGATGATAAAAAATACATCGTTTGGGTAATTGAGGAAGATGATGTTCAAAAAGCCCTCTCTGAGTTAAAGATTTTTCAAGAAAATCCTGTGCTTTCTATCCCAGAAGAAAGAGATCCTCCTGAAGGAATAGAAGAGGCTAATAGCGCCGATAAAGTAGAGCTAGATGAACTTCGTCCAGGGCGAGCTATGCGAGAAGAGTTTAAGCGTTTAAAAATGTATAACATTACCGTGCAGATGAAAAGCATGGTTACCAAGGCGCTGAT
>VGMA01000115.1 GCA_016866575.1 Chlamydiota bacterium | reverse complement strand
TTGAAGAAGAAGACTACGAAGACGAAGTTTACGAGGATGATTCTCTAACAGAAGAAGAACCTGAGACAGAAGAGGACGAAGATGAGGCATAGAAAACGTAGCGAAAGACTTGGCAAAACTTCTTCTCATAGGGAAGCCATGCTTGCTAACATGACCAAAGCTTTGGTTATGAAAGAATCAATCGAAACAACACTTCCAAAGGCTAAGGTTCTTCGTCGTTACGCCGATAGAGCCATTACCCTCGCGAAAGAGAACACGCTTTCAAGCAGAAGATCTCTAGTTGCAAAACTAAGAGTTCGATTCAACGAGCTTACAACAAAAGAGGCCCGTGCAGCTAAAAATGGTGATAAAACCTCTTTCAACGAAGATCGTTTCGTTATTGAAAAGTTGATGAATGTGTTAGGACCCCGTTTCAAAGAAAGAAATGGTGGATATACACGCATCATAAAGACGGCTAATAGAATTGGTGATGATGCACAAATGTGTGTCATTCAATATCTAGAAGCATAAAATTCTTTGAATTATTCCCTTATCATTTCTATGATAGGGGAATAATTTATTCTGGGAGAAATCAGTTGTGACAGTCAAAATCGGAATCAACGGTTTCGGTCGGATCGGTAAAATAGTATTCAGACAACTCTTTGAACGTCTTAAAGATCGTGACGTCCTTTTTTTTATCAACGACATAGCAACCCCAAACCAAATCCGTTATTCGCTTTTGTTTGACACTAACTACGGTCATTTCAAGTATCCGGTTGTATCTCTTGGCGACTCCATTCAGATAGGATCCCATAAGATACCAATCTATAAGGAGACATCGCCTGAGAATGTACCTTGGGATGTTGATATAGTAATTGAGTCCACGGGACGATTCACTGCGCTTGAAAAGGCTAAAGCCCATCGGGCTAAACAAAATGTCATTGTTACTGGACCTTCAAAAGATATACCTATGGTAGTTCTAGGGGTAAACGATAGTGTACTTAGCGAAAATCATCGTGAGATTTCTATCGCCTCGTGCACAACAAATTGCTTAGCACCGCTTGCAAGATCAGTTCATGAGAAGTTTCAAATCGCTGAAGCTTTGATGACAACTGTTCATGCTTCTACTCAGAGTCAATTATTAGTAGACGGCTATCGTGAAGATTTGCGCGACGGCCGCTCTGCATTTCAAAATATAGTGCCCTCATCAACAGGTGCTGCTAAAGCGGTCGGTATGGTGTATCCAGCGCTAAAAGGCAAATTGACAGGTATCGCTTTAAGAGTCCCTGTCGCGACCGTTTCGGTCGTTGATTTAACTGTTCGTTTTGAACGCAAGACCTCATTAGAGCAAATTCTAAACCATCTGCTTGATGAGGAAAACACAAGATTAAAGGGAATACTAGCCGTATCCAAAGAGGAGGGCGTATCTTCCGACTTCAAGGGCAATTCCCATTCTTGTATTGTGGATGCCACCTCGTGTGTTCAATTAAACGAATCTTTTTATAAATTAATAGCTTGGTATGACAACGAATGGGGATACTCATCCCGCGTTTGTGACGTTGTTATGCATAGCTTAGAAAAAATGGATAGATAATCTGTGAACTTTACAAGAGAACCCATTATTGAATCGATAATTTCTGCAAGAGACGGATATAAATTATCGATACGTTCTACAAAAATGCAAGAGAATCGTGAGATTCTTGTAGATGCTGTAGAAATAGTATCTTTTGGCAACTCCCACTTTTTTCGGTGTCAAGAAAAACCCAAGCCCTTCTTTTTTCCTGTAGGAGACTATGAAGTAAGCGAAGTCAAAGAGACTCGCTTCATCTTAAAAAATTCTACGCTTGAAAAATCGGTTAAAATTCAAAGCTCAAAGGAGCATTTGCATAAATCTTCTAAAGAAACAATTGATGAAGAGTCCATTGTAGAAGAAGAGATCGCTGAAGATATTAAAGAAGAAATATCCGAAGAAACACCTGATGTACCTTCCCGTGAGGATAAGAAATCTAAACGTAATAGACGTAAACGTGACCGACAAAAACAGCAGCGTTTTACGCCAACAGAAGTTACGCAGGAGGAAGTCTCTACTGAAGGTGACAAAGGAGGGGATACCAAGGATGAAGCTCTTGTTTCATCTCCTACGAGTATTGCACCCAAATTTATCTCACCACCACCAGCACTCATCATCAGTTCCCTCTCCCATCGCAAAAGCGAGACAGTTCATCAAGAACCTCTTTTACCCACCTCTCCCTTAGAGATCAATGAGTTGCCTTTGCAAGAGATACAGCTAAACCCGACAGATGAAGTTCATTCTTTATTTAGTCAAAATAACTCTCAACAAGAGGAAAGTACTTCCCTAGAAACGTCAAAAGACGTATAATATCTCGAAATTCAATTCCTCTCATGCGCAGGTGGTGGAATGGTAGACACTAGGGACTTAAAATCCCTTGGCCTTTAGGCCGTGCAGGTTCGACTCCTGTTCTGCGCATAAAAAACTCCAGGACATTCTCCTGGAGTTTTTTTTCAATGATTTTTTTTCTAAAAATACACTCTATTGCTCCCGCTATAGCAGAGAGTCCTTCCCTCTTGGGTTAGACCCTCTAGACCGTTTTAAAATATGTGAGTTTCTTATCAATTGATGTGAATACAATTAAGCGCTATAGCTAAACTGTTGGGTTCTATTGACCTTTATAGAATGGAAAATTTAAGGTTACTCAAAAACGCAACCACCTTCTATTCGTTACATATTATGATCTAGCTCAAGAATGAGGCGATTTTCTCAAAGAAACTTTTTTTCTTAGGAAGGTTGGCAGGGCTTTCAATTTGTTGAAATTTTCTTAGAAGCTCTTTTTGCTCTTCATTCAGATTGACCGGTACTTCTACCGTTATACGAACAAGGAGACTGCCCTTAGACTTTGAATGGACGTTCATAAAACCCTCACCTTTTATTTTGAGAATTTTTCCATTCTGTGTCCCTTCCGGTATTGCAAGTTTATAACTGCCATTTAAAAGAGTAGGGATCTCTTTTTTTGTTCCAAGTGAAGCTTCTACAAAACTAATCGGTAGGTCGAGGTATAGATCGTCCCCCTCCCGAATAAAGACATCGTGAGGTTCCACCTTAATCACAACGTAAAGGTCGCCATTTGGTCCACCGTGTATCCCCGCATCCCCAAGGCCAGGCATTCTCAGGCGCATCCCGTTGTCTACACCGGCTGGAATGTTGAGCTGTACCTGCTTTTTAGTTTTTACTTGGCCATGACCATGGCAAGCTGGACAGGGATTTTTGATGATTTCGCACGATCCATTACAGGTTGGACATGTTCCGGACATCGTGAAGAAACCGCGTGATTGCTGAATGTGCCCGGTTCCCTTACAGGTTGGACAGGTTTGAATATCTGAGGCACTCCGTGCACCAGTCCCATTACAAGTCTCGCAGTTTTGCGCTACTTGAATGAGTGCAGTTTTTTCCACTCCCTTCGCTGCCTCTTCAAATGAGAGGGTCAAAGAGATTTGTTTACTTGCGCCCTGCTGAGGGTATTTGCCCCCTTCACCACCTTGAGATTCAAAGCCAAAAAAACTTTCGAAGATGGATCCGCCACGGCCCTGTCCAAACGCATTCATGAAGGTATGCAGTGCATCTTCCATGCTGGAGCCATACTGTCCTCCAAAGCCACTCTGTCCATTCACAGCGTCAGCTCCAAAACGGTCGTAAGTCTCCCTTTTCTTTTCGTCAGATAGGACCTCATAAGCACCGGAAATTTCTTGGAATTTCTTCTCGGCATCCTTGTCTCCCTGATTTTTATCAGGGTGATAAGTGACGGCAAGTTTTCTGTATGCTTTTTTGATTTCTTCTTGCGTTGCGTTTTTAGCTACGCCTAGAATCTGGTAGTAATCTTTTGACATGCAAAAATCGCGTTATGGACGGTGTCTTAGTGCCGCTTTTTGTTTGATTTTACGTCTTTCAGAGGGTTTCAAGTAGTATCTTCTTGCACGAAGAGTTTTCATAATTCCTTCGCGATCTACTTTTTTCTTCAAGTGGCGAAGAGATCTATCAACTGTTTCACCCGGACGTAATTTAACTTGAATCATGAATTTTTCCTAATGATTTGGCTCAGATTATAGGGGATTGTCTTACGAAAAGTCAACCGTTTTGGCTTATAGATGTTAAAATCTTTGTCTCTAGAGTTTTAAGAGG
>VGMA01000114.1 GCA_016866575.1 Chlamydiota bacterium | reverse complement strand
CAGCGACAGATGTGATGTTTATAGGAGATTTTCCATACGTCTGAATACAGAGCTGACCGCCAGGTAAAAGGGAGTGATAGAGCGCTTTTAGAGCTTTTTCTTGGTCTATAACCCAATGTAGGGTTGAAAAAGAAACTACACGGTCAAATTGATTTTCGAAAGAAATTATCGATTCTTACTATAAAAGAGCTCTTTTTGATCCTGCAGGAATGCAAAATACATTTTTGGTGCTGGACGGAACACCTGCATCTTTGCAAAATAAACCAGCTTTCAGGGCTCTTGTGCCTGGATTTGAAAAGAACGGCGATCAAATTCAAAAGATTGCAGGTAAGCCTGACTTTTCAAAATTATTTACAGTAGGCGGCATTATTTCAACTCCAATCGATCTGGTAAAATGGCAGCATGCTTTATATCAGGGGCGTATCATTCCACTAAAATTGCTTCAGCTCATGACGCATCCAGTGATTGAAAAATCAGGATTTGCTTTTTATGACGGCGAAGGCTCTTTGTATGCTAGGTATGGAGTTGACGTCTTAGACAATGGAAAGACAAGGCTTTATCAGCATTGCGGGGGAACATCTGGCTATCAATCCAAAATTTCTTACGATCCAAAGACGCAAATTGGCATTATCAATTTATCAAATATTATGGAGGAAAATCCTTCCATTTTTGCATTTACAAATCAGCTTAGGAATATGATATCAAGCATTAATGATGAGACAGAAGATGCAAAATAAAAACTATCTCTCTTTGCTCATCTGGATCGTAGCGCTAATCGCAATTGGAGGAGTTATTGGCTCTTTAACCAAGCCGGAAATTAGTACCTGGTATAGCACCTTACATCGCTCCACCCTGACACCGCCAAATTATGTATTTCCAATAGCTTGGACTATTTTATACGGCATTATTGGCGCTTGTGGATGGCTCATTTGGCGCGCGTCTTCATTTCCTAAGTTAAGTGTGATCAAAACCTTATACGTGACCCAGCTCATCTTAAATTGGAGTTGGACTCCTTTGTTTTTCCATTACCACTTAACCGGCTTTTCCCTTGTCGTTTTGGGCGTTATGGATATTCTGGTAGGCACTCTCATTTGGTTAGCTTACTGGAAAATGAGGGCCGTATCGCTGCTGATGATTCCATATTTATTATGGATTCTGTTCGCAAGCTACTTAAACTTTTACATATGGTGGTGTAATTAAGAAACATACTTATATGCTTTTTCGGCAAGTCTAAGAAATAAATTAGCATTGATATTATCTTCTAAATTCCAGCATGCAGCCAATATTACATGCACAAAATACCAATCAAATAAATCCTGAGTTCTGTAGTTAAAATATTGTGCTATAAGCTGAAAGAATCCCTTGCTATGGGTATGTCCGCAAAGAGCTAAAAATTCAATTTCCGGGTAATTTTCTGCAGCATGCATAAGAATTTCGCCTGTGATTTTCGTTGAAAAGAATGGCAGATAATCGTCGCTACTGATTTTGCCTTCATGCATACATACTTCTCTAAATGGTGGAACATGAATCAATATTACTATCTTTTGAGGATTATATGAGCGTACTGCCTGCTCAATGCTGTTCTCTAATTCTTTTGCATCTTGACCTGCCAATTGCTGCATTTTTTCAAGAAGTGGATATTTACCCAAGGCGCTGCATTGGAATAAATCAATAATCATTCTGCTATCATTTAAAACGACTCGGCTGTTCGTATAGTCACCGTAACGGCCATCAGCAAAACAATCGTACCCGAGTAACACAACATCGTTGTTTAGCTTTTGTGCTCCTGAGGCAGGCAGCCAGAATAAGAATGGCTCATCTTTTATGATGGAAGTCATTTTAGAGCGCACATCTTTACACTCCCACGATAATAATCATGGCTTCCAAGAACGAAATAAATTGGCTTTTGGATAGTGCTCGCCATTTCTTTAAGAATTAACTCTATAGATATTGCCTCCGCTATATCACCACTAATCAAGACTCCATTACTATCGGTTGCAATAAGCGTGTGGTAAAAGTCTATCCTCTCGTCTTTTTCCAAGAAGTTAAGATGAACATCCGTAATCCAAGTTAATTTCATAAGTAAGGACCTAATTATTTTCCAGAAAGTCTACAATATCGACAATGCGATAAAAATAAGGATTTGTGGCTACAGAAGACGCAACACCGCTCAGATGAAACAATACAGCCACTTTTGCAAATCCTTTGGGTGTCTTTAATCTTGACAACTTTTCCTGCATTTCGGTAATGATGTCGCTACTTATTTCACGCCTTTTGAATTTGAATTCACAAATAAACAAGCTGTTCGTTTTGGCTTGCACTAGATAATCAATTTGGCAGCCTTGTTGGGTCGTGGTTTTCGTCTGCCTATAAGAGCCACTACGCACAATATCAACAGGTGAAATGCCTAATTTTTGAAGCAATAGGGAGCGGTTTTGTAAAAGCAATGCCTCAAGTTGCAAGCCCATATGTGTTTCAAATCCTGGGCTAGTAGATAAGGGCACTTGATCAAATCCACCATCAGCAATAGCACCCAGATTTGGCTCTATAACTTTGAGATAAAACCTCATATATGGGTCTGAGATTCTATATAAACTTTGCTTTAAGGGGTTTGCGGTTTTAAACGACCATAGTGATTGTTTAACAACAAAGCCTGCCACAATGAGATGATCCATCATTTGGCTCAGAGTGCCGCTGTGAGCAAACTCTATGCTCTGCCTTATTTCTGATAGAGTTCTGGCGCCATCTTTAAGGCTATCCAAAATTTTCTTATATGTGGCACCCTTACCATTAAAGAGATCATGAAAAATACGATCAAACTCGGTAACGAGCAATCCATTCTTTTCAAAGGCAAGCTGTTTGATATTATCATCAGCCGTCATACCAGGGCTAAATTGCTCCAAATACCATGGCACACCGCCAACAATGCTGAGCAACTTGTACATATCATAATGAGAAAGCTGCATGCCGATTACTCGTAAAAACTCAGCGCTTTCAGGAATGGAAAGTGGCTCTAAGCTGATGGTTAAATTGATACGCCCAAAGAATGCCGTGCTCTTTAGAATATTGTCTTCAATCCAGGTTGATACTGATCCACAAAACACAAGCACCATATGCATCGTTTGCTTGTCCCACCAAGCCTTGAGTTTAGGGATAAAGCTAGGGTCTTTTGATCCCATCCATGAAATCTCATCAAGTAGGATGATGTCACCTGGCTTGATATGTAGGCTCAAATGCTCAAAAGCATCGCTCCAATCTAGAAAAGTCATGGGCGGGATTTTTAGCATCAATGCTAATTGCCGTGCAAAATTATCCCTTTGTTGTTGCGCGGAAATACCATCTTCTGGGGCAAGACCTGCGAAACTCCAAAATGTTTGAGCACTAGATATTTTGGCAAATTCTCCTATAAGCCTGCTTTTTCCAATTCTCCTTCGTCCTTTGACGACGACAAGGCTAGATGTTTTCTTTTTATACAGAGCTTTTAGTCGCTCTAGCTCGGCTTTTCGGCCAATAAATACTGGATTGGACATCGTGACCTCTATTGTGCTTAAGATATATTATATCATATCTCGAGCGCAGCATTAAGTCAATAATAAATGCTCAAGATGATGTTTTTAGCTTCTTGGGATTTGATGATACTATACATCATGTCTTCTAGGTTTCAAATTTCGATACCTAAGGGGCATATCATGTCCGTAAGGTTACATATGGTGTAATTCTAGGGACACGTTACATGTACTTAACATCACGAAAATAGAGATTTTATGGACACGTTAAGCTTTGATAGAGATTCCAAAATCATTGATTTGGTACTCTCCGAATACGCCTCTATAATCGCTTCAGAGAGTGAAACCATGACTATACCACCCCAGTTTGGAGTTGGTTAGGTTGGGGTAAACTGATCTCCGTAATAAAAAAACCTTGAGAAATCTGTCTCAGGTTTTTTTTTTACCTTTTTTCGATAAGTCCAAATCTTTAAAAGTTTATTTGATTCCAGAAGCAAGTAAATTGAAAGTTTTATAATGGATGATTCCATCATCTGAAACAGTAGTCATTGAAATCACTCTATCAACCACTTCTTCTGTAAATTCTTGTTGTAACGTTTTAGGTAAATGAGAAATGAAGTTGAGTAAGGGTTTAGCAAAATTGATTAAAGCCTCTCTAGTAGTAAAAAAGCTTTCATGCCACGTGCCAATGACCGATACCT
>VGMA01000113.1 GCA_016866575.1 Chlamydiota bacterium | reverse complement strand
CTCTCTTTTACACAGCTATCCACTCCGATTGCTCAAAATGTCCAAACCCAGTACCAAGGACAAGATGGCGTAATAGGTCCAAATTTAAAAGGGCAAAAAAGGTAATATTGAAAGTGGGGCGCCTCTTTAATGACCTGGGCAGTCTCTATGAGATTGAACGCTGCTATGAGCAAGTCCCTGCCTCCCGGGCTAGGTCCACCGAGATATTTGGACTAGAGGTCGCCACCAAGAATTTTCTCTTCTAAGAAAGAAGTTGGAAAGCAGTATAAAAATCTACCTCGATATTCGTCAATATTTTTAAAGCGATCTTTGCCTAAAAAATTCACAAAAAAAAAGGTTTCAGCTTCAGCAAAGAATAAACAAACCTTTTCAGTAATTTTTAAATAGCTGATCATCATGGTTATAAAAAAATTTATTAAAATATTTGAAAATAATTTTTTAATCAGAAATATTCATTATATCTTAACAAGGAATTTTTATATGATTTCCCCCTCCTGCGCTGAAATATTTATGAAAATCGACGAGTACCCCATTTTAATCGATCTTAGCCAACAATTTTTATGGATCGTAGAGCCTCTTAAAGGAACAGAAGAAGATATCGCCAAAATCATCAATAAAATCTGTAGAATAGCTCTGTTACGGCTTCATCAAGAATTTTCTCAAAATGATACCTTAGTAAAACTCACCCATCAAAAAGAAGAGAGCCCTATTTTTAAATTTTCAGACACAGACATCCCTAAGACCACTTGTAAAAAAGAAATAGAGACCGATTACTCAAGATTTACAATAAAATACTTTCGCGAATAATATTTTTTAATACGGAAAAGAAGTCATTGAACAATTACCTTGTCAAATCAATATCGACGGAAAGACCCTAAGAAAAGCTCTAGATGATTAAGCTGCTTTATACCTTGTATATGCATTTTGTAGGGCTAATTAGATGGTGTTGGGCGTAGACGTGAGAAATCTCATGAAGTGTAGGTAAAAGAAGAGCTAAAGTGGTTAGACAAGCGAGATGAATGGAATCAGTAGAGGGGGCTGTAAAGAGATCCCAGCAAATGTAGGACGTTCTAGACTCAATTAATTTTTCAATACCACGCATAAGGATTAGGTGAGCCTACTTTTTCCTGAGTCTATTTTTCCAAAAATAGATTTGAAAAGCTCCTAGAGGTAAAACTATAAAGCAGACCAAATAGCCCATGAGGACAAAACCACCAGCTTTTCCTTCGTTAAATCCAGCGAATTTAAGAAGAAACATCACAAAAGAAACAGCAATAACTAAAAGATGAATATTCTTTTTCGTTTTGCGATAGCTAAAGCAAGATGCGACAATCAGTAGAGGTAAAACAACCCAGGAAGATATTAGTCCTACATAGTAAAAAAACAACGAAGAGTTAGTCATTTTGGTTTTCTTTCTCCTTTCCCTCTATTGCCTCCTGAAACTCATCGTATGCATTCTTGTAATTTCGTATTCCATCTGCTATAGCCATGGCACCATCGACTGGATTGCCAGTTTGTATGCGAACTATTCCAATGAATACTTCTGTAGTAGCCCATAAAAAATCTTCTACAGCCGACTCTAAATGTTTTTCTGATTCTGTCTTGCTTCCGAGGGCTAAGTTATAAACCCCTTTGAATGGATAATGTAAAATATTTTTAACGAATTGGTTTTGCAATTCTCTGACCGCAACTAATTCGCTTTTATATTTTACTTCATATTTGATTGACTCCAGTATTTCAGAGTGACAAAGCAAGTACGACGCTACGTCTATTTGTAGTTCATCTATTTGGCTAACCAATTCTAAGAAATTTTTTAATCCTTGAATGTTGTCTTTTTCACTAGATGATTTACAGCCCACCTCTTCGCCGAAAGCAAAGCTTACAAATAAAAAAGAGAGGATTATGTTTTTTTTGAAATCCATGATTGCGGCGTAATTTTCTTTTAAAAAAATATCAATTAATTTTATTTTTTGTCTATGCATGTCATGAAGAATTTTATACACACCTACTGTTAGGACTAGCGTATCAAAATTTCTCTCACCTTCAAGTATGCATTTGAGAGATGATTTTACCTCACTAATAGAACGAATCAATCAAGATAGTTTTCTTGAAGCATTTTTGGCTTAAGAAAAAGAAGTCATTGAACGATTACCTTCTCAAATCAATATCGACGGAAAGACCCTAATAAAAGCTCTAGATGATAAAGGTGCTTTATACTTTGTATATGCATTTTATACGGCTAATGAGACGGTGTTGGGCAGCGTCTATGCAGGCAGCAAAGGGAAAGAGAAGTAGCTGTCGATTACTCAAGATTTACAATAAAATACTTTCGCTAATAATATTTATATTAAAAAAATTTAAATTAAATAATTATTATTATATAATAGATACTCATAATTTTATAATTAATGGGTATATCATGGCTTTAGGTCCACATATTCTAAATAAAGACAGCTTCATATCCAATGCTTTAGATTCAAAAAACCTCCATTTAGAAGACACTCTAGATTACACAAAGCAGGTCATCTCTGCTTCTAGAAAACTCTCGCAATTAACCGTTGCAAAACAAAAATATTCTTTAGGTCAAATTCAAGAAAGTGTCGACGCTGCTTTTAAAAAGCAAGAAATCCCCATTAAGGACAACGCCCCTTTGGTCAAAAAGATTCAAGCTAGTGCTGCTGCTTTAGAAACTAAAATAAATGAAGATTTTGATGCCATGCAGCAAGAGGCATTCAATTTGTATCGCTTAGCTGCGCAGTCATCTATCGGATTTAAACTTTTAGGCAACGAGCTCATTCGTGAAAATCGCATAATACAAGAAAATTTTGGCACGATCTCTTCAAGAAAAAGTCCTCTTTCTTTTGAAGAAATCGATGAGGATTCAGTTATTGGCGGCGGTGTTTTAAATGATGGCAATTGGAATATCTTCAAAAATGACGCTGTTATGCTTGGCACCATCCATAGCTGCCAAGAAGTATATCTATGCTGGAGCTATGACGAGCTTTGCTCATTACCTGACAGCGAACTTTATGATCATTATCTAAGAGTTGTCGCTAGAGAAATCACTCAACTCGTTAGTGCAGGCTACGGGTTGATTGATGGCACAGATGCTATGCACGGCATAGTATTTGTACCCTTGGATCAAGATAGAGCTAAAAGCCTTTCTCTAAGTGATATGGCAAATGCCGCAGCTCAAGTAAATTCAGCTGACAAAATGCGCTCCATTTTGTTCTCTATTCCAAAAATTTCCTACGATGATTACGTAAAACCTTGCTGAATCAGCAAAGAAAATCATTGAAATCGGGATATCACAGGATATTTTTATGAGAAATATCTTGTCCAAGAATCTTTTTCCTCTACCTTATGTTGTTGAATATGGTACCATTTCACGGGCTCACCAATAAAGGGGTGCCTAATAAGGAATTTCATGTTATTCAGCGATCTTCAGCTTAGAGAAGAACTCCTCTTAGCTATTAAAGAAAAAGGTTATCAACAACCTACTCCTATCCAAGAACAAGCTATACCTATTATTTTATCAGGTAGCGATCTTCTTGGTGGTGCGCAAACAGGGACTGGAAAGACAGCAGGTTTTACTCTCCCATTGCTTCACAAACTCATGCAAAACCATTCCAAGAGCGCCAAAGGACGTAAAGTTCGAGGTTTAATTCTTGCTCCAACTAGAGAATTAGCAGCACAAATCGCAGAAAGTGTTACTGGGTATGCTAAACATTTACCCCTTAAGACCCTTGCTGTTTTTGGAGGAGTCAATATCTCCCCCCAAATCAAAAAGCTCCGAAGCGGTGTCGACATTCTCATAGCTACGCCAGGAAGACTTCTAGACCTTTACTCACAAAGAGCTGTTGACCTTACCGCAGTTGAAATCTTTGTTTTAGATGAAGCTGATCGTATGATGGACATGGGATTTATTAACGACATCAAAGAAATCATCTCTTTAGTGCCCAAAAAGAAGCAAAGCCTTCTGTTTTCAGCAACGTTTCCAAAAGAGATCAAAAGCCTTGCAGAATCATTACTCAAGTCTCCTCAAACAATCGAGGTGGCTCCAAATAACACCGCAGCTGAGTCGGTCACTCAAATTATCCATCCAGTTGATACAAAAAGAAAGCAAGAACTCCTTTGCCACTTGATTGTATCTGAAAAATGGAAGCAAGTGCTTGTTTTCACAAGAACTAAACACAGCGCAAACAAACTC
>VGMA01000112.1 GCA_016866575.1 Chlamydiota bacterium | reverse complement strand
ATATCTTTAGCCCTTGTCAGTACATCTTCAGAAAAGGCCTCTCGTTGCAATACTGAGGTGTTTAAAGGCATAAAAAACGGTATATGGACAACATGCAAAACAGAAAGAATTGAGTTGTATGCTTTAGCTATTTCACAGGCAAAACGGATTGTCTGAGAAGATATGCCGCCTCTTGTAGGGACTAAAATTCTCTCAAGTCTCATCGGATGTAAGATACACATCTCGATATTTTCTTTAGTTAACTGCCCAACAGGTGGTATGTCATATTTGTTTTTTTGGTATTTATGCATAAAGCTATCTAACTATCTCTTCTAGCTTACCATACATACTATTGCGTTTTGAGACAATCCACAAATGCTAGGAAAATGGAAAAAAATTAGACAATTTTTGGTAATTGAAAAAAGACATCTTCTTTGATGAATACCACTTCTTCTTTTTCTAACACCCCAAGAGCAAAAAGACGTTCAATACAACGTTGAACGACATCTTCAGGAGTAGAAGCTCCTGCTGTAAGACCAATAACTTTTACACTCTCAAGCCAGCTGCTTTGGATTTCATCTGCATCATTGATCAAATAAGCACTCACTCCACGAACTAGAGCTCTTTCTCTCAAACGATTAGAATTCGAGCTTGTAGGATCACCTACTACCAAAATCAAATCCGCTTCTTCGGTAATTTCACTAAGAGCCAACTGACGATTTGTCGTAGCATAGCAAATCGATGATGAAGGGAGCGTTTCAATCTTAGGATAACGCTCTTTTAGCCTTTTGGTGATTTCAGCCACATCATCTAAGCTCAGAGTCGTTTGTGTAACATAAAAAAGCGGCTCATCTTCTTGATAGTCCAAAAGATTCACATCGTCTACTGATTCGACAACAGTGACTTTGTCCGGAGCTTCTCCAGCTGTACCTATGATTTCCACATGGTTTTTATGCCCTATCAAAACAATTTTATACCCTTTCTCAGCAAACCTTTTTACCGCTGAATGAACACGGGTGACAAGACCGCAAGTTGCATCGATTTCGATCAGATTTCTTTTTTTAGCCTCGTTTCGTACACTTGGACAAACACCGTGAGCTGAGTAAATCAGACGAGATCCAAAAGGAACGTCTGCTAAATCTTCGATGAAAATCGCCCCCTTCTTTTTTAAAGAATCGACGACGTGACGATTGTGCACAATTTCATGTTTTACATAGATGGGAGCGCCGAAGGTTTCAAGCGCTTTTTCTACAGTTTCTATCGCCCGAACAACGCCTGCGCAAAAACCCCTAGGACTAGATAACAATAATTTCATAAGATATTTATGATATACGATCGAGCGTTTCTTTAGCAATTTCTTCGATCATAGTTACCACCTGTTCAAAATCTTTATCCCCTTTTGCATAGGGGTCGGGAATTTCCATACCTCGGTAGCTATCACTAAAATGGGTCGCTAAATAAATTCTTTCCCTCTCATTTTTTTTTGCATGAGAAGAAAGAAACTCATAAATTTCTTCTGTAGCCGCAAAAATATAATCAAATTCTTGAAAATATTCTCTTTGAAAGACCTTAGCTTGATGTTTTGGCAAGCTGTAGCCTCTTTTCTCTAAAACACGCCTCATAGAAGGATCCATTTCATCCCCACTATTCCAATTGCTTACAGCGCAGCTATCAAAAATAAACTCACTATTTTTTGCAAGCTGCGTTGAAATGTATTGCTGCGCAGGAGAGCGGCAAATATTCCCAAGACACACAAAGAGCACCTTCTTCATGTTACATCCGCCGCACAGCGAAACCCATAAGTTCTATTGACAGTCCCAGGATTGTTTCTGTGTCTATGCGAACAGCGCAAGTCCTCTTTCAAACTCTTCCAGCAGCCTCCCCTGAGCACCCTATAGACCCCTTGAACAGGGCCTCTTGGATCTTGAGGCTCTTGCATCGATGTCTCATAAAAATTGTAATCATACCAATCTTGACACCACTCATAAACGTTTCCTGCCATATCAAAAAGTCCTAGGTCATTTGGTGGATAACTTTTTACCGGCGTAGTGTCGGCGCTAAAGAAATTGGCTTGAGTTCTCTCAATATCTCGCCCGTATGGATACATTCTATCGCTAACTCCTGATGAAGCAGCAACTTCCCACTCTGCTTCAGTAGGCAGGCGCTTGCCTATCCATTTAGCATAAGCTACAGCACCATACCAGCTCACCCCTACAACAGGGTGTTTGGAATAGCCGGTTTCGATGATAAGCTTGCCGCCCACTCTTTTGAGTCTAGATTCTTTAAGCTGAATTATATCGTTGTTATTGCCATCTTTTTCTCCACCCATAACCTCTAAAAATCGAACAAATTGCTCGTTGGTTACTGCATGGACATCAAGAGCAAAACTTGAAAGGAAAATCTTGTGACGCGGCTTTTCATCACGAGCCCCTATTTCACTTCCTCTAAAGTATTCTCCACCTTCTATAATGGCCATATCAGAAAGAATAGGCTCAATATCTGAGACCTCTTTTTTCTTAGGAACGTATCTTTCTACTGAAGGCTCTGTTTGAAATATCGCTCCCGGATTTTCTTCATACTGATGCTTTTTCAATTCCGGCGGATTGAGAATAGGCCTTTTTTCAGTTACTGGCTCTTGCATTACAGCTACAGAAGGCTGAGCTTGCTCAAAACGGTTAAACGCCGCTTGCATGTAGTCAGTTTTTGGAGTAGCTTGTATGAAGTTTGTAGAGCTTTGTGAGCTATATGACTGAGTAGGTTTTGCCGTAACTATTGGCTGCGGCGATGCGACAAATGTTTTGACGGCTGGGGCTTGAGGCTCTTTTTCTATTTTTTGATGATAAGTCTCATCTTGAGGCTCTTTCACAAAACGTTCATATTCTTCCACAGGCGGGGGCATCTGTTTTGGCGCTGGTGTGTCAAAAGAGATGATTTTAGCTGTAGGTCTTACCTCAGTGTGGATTTGATCCAAGGCTTTTTCCACTGTGCCAAGTTCTTTTTTAGGAGCCTGGCTAAAGATTGAACTGAGCTTTTCAGCTCTCAATGAAGGCTGTTTTAATAGACATTTTGATAAAATACCATCCCAATCATAGCGATACTCGCTCATCAATTTCGATGGCATTAAGAAAATACCCTCAGGAAACTCTCCAGTAAGCATGAAGTAAAGAAGCACGCCAAATGAGTAAATGTCTGTAGATGTTCCTACACCCATATTCTTTACATTGAGCTTTTGCTCAGGGGACAAGAACACATAACTTTCTAAAAATGCTCTTTGCCAAAGATGAAGAGCTTCTTTCTCTTTTGGCTCATGAAAATGATAGGCTCCGTCGAGAACATCTAAAGGCGATATAGCTGTAGATAAAGCCTCTGCTACAACATTGTAGATTCGGCAGATCACCTTTCCAGCTCCTAGAATCGGTAAAATTGCAGTATCAGAAATATAGACATGAGGCACGCCGTTTTCTTTTCTACCCATTAAGATATTCGACAATTTGATACCGCCATGATACATCGGCTCATCTAAAATCATCTTTTCATGAATAGCATCAATAGCTGAAGCTATCTGTTTTAAAATGAGCACCACTTCTTCTTCTGTCAGACGGTTTGCTCTTCCGCTAAGATACTGAGAAAGATTTGTTGGCTGACCCACATCGTCTACAATCAAATCAGAAACAACGTAATAGATCCCTTCAAAGCACGAAATATTGTGGATTTTTACAATATTGGGGTGAGAAAATTCAGCGATATTGTGAATGTGCGTTTCAAACCTTTTGATAAATGCACTATCTTGACCTAACTCTGGCGGAAGTACTTTAAGTGCAAAATTTTTGCGCAAAAAGCGGTGTTCAGCGAGATATGTAGTGCCTAAAGAACCTCGACCGATTTCTTTTATGATCTTGTAATCGCCCAATATCTGTTTTTCCATATATCACCACACACTTAAGTATTTTCCAAAAAGCCATGCCACAAGCAAAACTAAGACTGTTAAGGACACAACTTTGAAAGCAGGACCCCATCTTTTTGATGATTGCGCACTTGCTTTTCCCATTTCTAAAGTACCTATGCCGTAGGCAAATTCCATTGGCTCTTTTTCCATACTTAGCCCTAAAGAATACTCTTTTGAGAGCCTATCAAAATCAAGCCCTAAGAAACCAGCATACTGTCTCATAAAACCATACATATACACACGAGACAAAAATTGATTTTCTTGTCCCTCTTCTATAGCAGACAGATATCCTGTCCTAATGGACGTTGCGCTTTCTACTTCTCTTAGCGACAAGTTTTTTTCAAGTCGTCTTTGTTTAAAAAGCTCGCCTATATTTCTCCCTTCACTTCCC
>VGMA01000111.1 GCA_016866575.1 Chlamydiota bacterium | reverse complement strand
GGGGAGAATAAAAACCTTTTACACCATCCGTTGACGTGGATTTTATTTCCGGCAAAAGTAACAAAGTCCCCTTTGGGAGAGAGTGCTTCTTTCAATGTGATATTTGGCTTAAGTTGCATTCTATGTTGATCGAAATAGACAACTTTTAAATCATCAGCGCGTTTGATTGTTCCTGTATCAGGAGCTAGTTCATTGAAAAGCATCTTGAGCAAAGAGGTTTTCCCAGATCCGTTTGGCCCCATAAGTCCCATGCGCGTGCCGGGAGAAAGTGTAAAATCGACATTTTGGAATAAAAGCTTACCGCCAAGGCTCTTGGATAAATTTTTGGCCACTATGAGCTTTCTTGTTTCCCGCTCAGTTGCCGCAAAATCGATCTTAGCCCTTTTTTGTTTGTTCCGTTTTTGCAAATCGGCATATTCATCTAAGATTTCAGCAGCATGGTCTATGCGTGATTGTGCTTTCGTTGTTCTAGCCTTTACTCCCGCGCGAAGCCACTCGGTTTCTCTACGCGCTTTAGTGGCCATTCGCTTTTCTTGTTCAATTTGGCCTAGAATAAATTCCTCTTTGTGATGCAAAAATTCCTTGTAGGGGCCATCGATGCTAAAACTTCCTTCAGGATAAGTCTTATCTATCTCTATCACTCGATTGGTCACATTTTCTAAAAAGTACCGGTCGTGGCTTACTAATAAATAGGTAGGAGCCTCTTTTTTCAAAAACTCCTCCAGCCACAATATCCCTTCGAGATCTAAGTGGTTTGTCGGCTCGTCGAGCAAGAGTAAATCAGGCTTTTTGATGAGTTCTACAGCAATTTTTAGCCTCTTTTTCCAGCCTCCCGAAAGGCGCGAAGCAAGCGGAGGATTGGCATCAAATCCGAGTTTTTCTAACTGCATCTTAGCTATGCGTTCTTTATCGTAATCTGGCGTGCTTTCATCAAGAGCATCGATTAAAATTTGTAAAGGGTGCATATCCTCAAATTCAGAGTTCTGAGGAACATAGCCGATTCTTAAGCCCCTTTTTGGTGCAAAAGTGCCGCTATCAGCTTTTTCTACCCCTGCAATGATCTTAAGTAAAGTCGATTTTCCCGAACCGTTGAGCCCAATAAGTCCAACGCGATTTCCCATGAAGATATTCAGAGTGAGATTTTCAAATAGAGTTCTCCCTCCAAATGATTTCGAAACGGATTGGCAATGATAAAGTAATGTCATGACGCTGATTTTAGCATAAAGCAGGTATAATCACTTAATCTATTTCACAAATCAAAATAAAGCTCAGAAAGGACATTTTTTGCATAGTCCATAATCGCTGCGCTATCTTCGTAAGAAGAGGATAAAAAGGTGTTTCGCGCCTCTAGAACTTTGAGATTTTTTTTGAATAAAAAGCCGATGAGCTGCTTGAGTTTGTTCACCTGAAGCCTTTTTGGCATATCTTGAGGTATGCTTTTGTGGTAGGTGTCTAAGTATCGGTAAAGATCTTCTTTAGTCGCTTTGTAGGGCGTTTTAGAGAAGTGAGAGCGTATTTCTAAAAACAAGAAAGGATTGATCAAACTTCCTCGTCCAATCATTAGTGCATCGCAGCTTGTTATTTCTAGCATCCTTAGCGCATCTTCGACTGTCAAGATGTCGCCGTTGCCAACGACGGGAATAGAAAGAAGCGATTTAGCTTTGGCAATAAGATCCCAGCGGGCAGGCGGGGTATAGCCCTCCACTTTTGTTCTAGGGTGCAAAGTAATGTATTTTACACCACTTGCTTGAGCTGCAAAGAGATTTTCTTCGAATAAAGAAATGTCATGATACCCAGAGCGCATTTTGACTGTCACAGGAATATCAACCGCTTGAACCACTGCTTTTACAACATCGTGCAAAAAACTTGGGTCTTTTAGTAAGCTGGAGCCAGCACCTCTACCTGTAACAGTGTTAGATGGGCAGCCGCAGTTTACATCGATTCTGAGAGCGCCTTTTCTGACAAGCTCTTCAGCCATTTGGGCCATTAATAGGGGATCTGAGCCCATGATTTGGGCTGCTAGAGGAAAAGGGGATATCTCGTCGAAAATATAGGTTTTGCTAAGCGATTTTACGTGGGCGTTTGAAGGAACGCGTAAAAAATCCCTTACCGCTTCATTAAATCCGCCAACAGAAGAAATCGCTTTTCTGAAGCAAACATCGCCTACTCCTTCCATGGGAGCTACAAGAAGATAGGGAGAGCCGTCGCTATTTTTAGGTAAAAGTGTCATAAGAAAGCTTTTTGGTATGCATTTTAGCCATTTATTTCTCTAAAGCCAAGTAGAATTGGATGTAACGCGAAAAATTGACAAAAGCAGGTTAAAATATCAATAAAATGTAGATGAAGCGCATTTTATTTTTTAATATAAAAATAAAACAATTCGTCTTAATTGCCCGTTTACCGAATTTAATTTATAATTTTTCGAAAAAAAACGGTTAAAAATAATATGGTTAATACAATAAAAGGGCGCTGCTCTATAGATTTTGAACAAATGGTAGATAGATTGGTTGAAGACACTACACCAAAAAAGGTGAAAACCTCAGATAATCTAAGGGTAAAGTATGCTATTGAAAGCGCTATCGAAAACGCTCTTAAGAACATTTTTCGCATAGAACAGCCCTTGTTTAACTATGCAATTTTAGGTAAAGATAACCAAGAAAGAACTATTGGCACATGGAGAATGGGTCGCAGCTCAGGCTATTTTACCTATAGTAGGAAAAACGTCATTTTGGAAACGTATAGGAATGACAAAGAATTTTATCTTCCTTTTGAAAGTATTTTGAGATACCAAGTAGATCAAATTTTCAAAAGATATCTTGGAGACCTTCATTACAATATTTTATGGAAATATTCTGAAAAAGAATTTGCCGGATGTTGGCAATATGGGCAATTTGAAGGCTTTTTCCAAGCTAGGACAGAAATCATAGATCAACATAAAAAGTTTAATGCTCACATAGCTAAATATGATGGCTCTGATAGGGTTTTTTAAATAGTTAGCCATTCAGTAAGTGAGCATCTGCAAAACGGTATTTTTCTACAATTTTCCCTAATATCAGATGCTCTTGAATGATTTGCTCTAATACTTCGGGCGAGCAAGAGTGGTACCAGACCCCTTCGGGATACACAACCGCAATAGGACCTTGACTGCATACTCTCAAACAACCAGCTTTTGATCTATGTATGCCACCTTGCTCACTTAGCCCAAGTTCTTTTAGCCGTTTCTTCAAATACTCCCACGATCTAGAAGCCGATTCGGCGTTGCAACATTTTGTTGAAGGACCATTTTCGCAAATAAAGATGTGTCTTTTCGTCTGATTAATCCCAAGCAGGGCGGCTTTTTTTTGTAGTTCATCCATCATTATTGCCATCGTATGTTTTGGCCAAATGGTAGCATGAAGAAGATATAAAAAGAAAAAGGCTTCATAAGAAAAATGAAGCCTTCTATCAATCTAAAGATTAGAACTGATAATTTGCAGAAAGTGTAAGCCCTATGAGAGCAAAGGAGCTTGCATCTTTTTCTTCAAACTGCGGCATATTGCCATTAATAGCACGAATTGTTCTATTGCCGGCCCACATAATATAGGTGTCAAGTCCTGCAAGTAAAGTAAGGTGCTGAGATTCTTCAAAGAAGTAGGTCTCATACTGCAATCCTAAAAGAACGTGCGCTTTTGGAGAAAAACGGATCCCGTTATCTCTAATGAGCGTACTGTTTGTGTCAGGGCTCACCGAGTAATAACAGTTTTGCTTAATATCTGTTTTACCAAAACCTAAAGTAAGGTCAAAAAGATTATTTAAGCTAAATCCTGAATTTCCAAACCAAAGTCTAGAACCGAAAAGTCCTGTAGGACCAAAATCCCACGCATCAGATTCTTTTTTCTCTACTAAGACATTGCGATCTTCGTTACTGAACTTGTTTGTTTGATGAACATTTAGCCATGTAGCAGTAACACCAAATCCAGGGGTAATTGACAAGAGTCTACTTGTGAATGTACCTCTAGATAAAGATAGGCATAAGCGATAAAAATCAGAGTGGATGTGAGATTTTGCATTTTCAAAAGATCCTGCATTATCTCCATCAATGATTCCTTCCAAATAAGCAGTTGAAGGAATGATCACTTGATTCCACTCATCGCCAAAATTGTTAGAGCCCTTTCCTTGGTGGAAAGTAAAACTTAGATCACTTTTCCAGTCATCATTTAAAAAAAGATATCCGATATCAAACTCAAAACCCCAAGAAAAAGAGAGTTTTGGTCTAAGCAGCGATCCATTGATCGGAAGATCAGGAGCGTCATTAGAAGCATTATTGTAGGTCCAGCCATATTCTGTCCCTTCAATATAGGGTCTCCAATACACTCCAGAGGCGCCGAGCGAATATCCTCTGCAAAAACGATCTGCCTCTAATTCTGGCTGTA
>VGMA01000110.1 GCA_016866575.1 Chlamydiota bacterium | reverse complement strand
TATGATCCGTTTCAAAAAAATTTCAAAAATGTACAATGTGAGAAGTTCTATAAACATATAGACTAGTGGAGAATGCGTTGAAAAGGGGATTTCATGATTTTGATTGCTTGCATATTTTCGATTTTTTCCAAAACACCTGATTATGTAAAGGCTGCTGATCAAACTATGCAAGCCTTCAATGCGAAATATTGTGAAGAATATGCCATAAAGCCCATCAACAATAGTGGCTTGTTTAACGGTAAAGTTGATGCCCTTTTTTTAGACTATGAGGTAAATGAAGCTATAACAGAAGAAAAGGCAAAGGATCTTTTAACTCATCTGCAAGAAAAATTTCTTGATTTTGTGAATCATGACGAAAAAATTTCCCCTTACCTTGTTGTTTACCCTCTTACTGATAAACACTTGAGTATTAGTGTTCATGCTATTAAAGATGCTGTGTTGCTAGGAAATCTCGAGGGGGCAGAAATTACTGAAAATCGAATTTCTTATTTTTACAAAAAATCTGAATAAAGAAAAAAGGCTCAGAAACGTAATTGATCTGAGCCTTACATGATAAAAAGATTAAGCTATTTCACGAATATTTCGTTCGTTTAAAATTTCTGCTGTCCTATCGGCGCATAAATTAGGTAGATTTGACCAGCAAGTAACTATATTGCCTTGCATTGCAATAAACCAGACTATAGCGGAAATCATCAATGCAGGTACAAAATTTGCGCTGAATAAAGCAACGATGGTAGCTATTGTAGCTAGTACGATGTTGCTAATTGTTGAAGCAAGTTCACAAATTCTACCACTGCAAAATGAATGATCATATTCTTGATCAACAATCTCATTGATCGTTGAAGGTTGAATATCATTTCTAATATTTAAAGCTACAGACATAAATCCTCCTAGTGGTTGTTTGCGCGAATGTAATCATTGCATTCTACGTTGATCAAAATATACTCGCAGTGAGATGCCCAATTGGCTGGCCATGTTCTATTTGATCCAAGAATAATAGATTGATAAAGACGCCAATTTTGTATTGTAGGGATATCTTGCGGATCTACAATCCAAAAGCAGGTGTTTCCTTGGCCATCTTGTATGTGAACTTCTCCATATCGATAGTCGATATACGTAATGCGGTTATTGCAGGGTCCGCCAATTGTAGGACCAAAAGAAAGTTCTGCATTGGCGCTAGTTCTTGTTCTTTGATTGTAGATGTAGAAGCGAGTTCCTGTTAAAAATGTATACATAACAGGGTATATGACAATAGCATCGTTAGGGAGCCAGTTTTTAACTTGAGCCCTACTATCGTTGCCTTCAATTCTCCACATGGAATGATCATCTAACTCTAATATTGCTCCAGAAGGGTCGATTGATATGCTCAATCGGTACGGTTCTTGGCCTGGAGCATAAGTATCAGCATCTAGTTTGAATAAAGCTGCTACAGCCAAGATAAAAATGGAAAATAAACGCATGTGTTCTCCGTTAAGGGGATTAAAATTAATAAAGTGTTTTACTGTGTCTAAAATAACTCATGTTTTAGGTTCTTATGTCATATCCGCAAAAACATAATCATTGCATTCCACATTGATTAAGATGTAATCGCAAAAAGATTGCGTTCCTCCCATGAAAAAATTGTTTGATCCGTAGATGATAGATTGGTTAGGCAGCCAATTTTGGATTTTTTGCAGATCTTTTCTATCGACTTTTAGACAAGAAGTATATCCTTGACCATCTTGTAGTAGTATTTCTCCAAAATCATAATCGATATAGATAATCTGATTATTGCAGGGGCCACCAACTATTGGTCCTAGGGCGAGATCTGCTCGAACAAAATCGTAATTTGTTTTGTTGCTAATATAAAAGCGGCTCTTGTTTTTATAAAATAGTCTAGATTGAGCAACAGGATAAATCACAAGCTGATCATTGGAACACCACAACTTAACTTTTATGCGGTGCATATTTTCTTCAACATTCCAAAAGGAACCATCATCTAATTTGATTGTAGATCCTGTAGAATTCACCCAGTTCAGTAATCGATAAGGCTCTTCATTTAGACCATAGCTTGCTGCGTTAATACTATATATTGCTAACATCGATAGAATAAAGACGGATAAACGCCTCATAATCACCTTCTTTTTTAGTTCGTAAAAATAGATTTATCGTGGAGCTCCGCTTGGTCTACCAGGAATTCTTTGCAATGAATTTTGGTTTGCGCTGCCAACTACAGCTCTTTGAGAATTCATGCCTTGATTTGTATTTAATTGAGTAACCGTTGTTGTAACAGTAACGCTAGTAGGGGAGTTATTAGGTGCTGGCGGAACTAAGGGATTAAGATGAAAAACGTTCACAGCAGGTGCCTGTGTTTGGTTTGTCTGATTAGAAATAACTCTTGGAGCTAAGGCAACAATTCTAGTTTGATGAATATTTGGATAAAAAGATGTTTGTGGATTAGCTTGAGGAGCTCCTGTTGGTGTAGATGTGCTATTTTGACGACTTCCTACTTGAGCTCTTCTACCTACATCATAAGGAGATTGTTGGTTTCTATTAGGGCTAAATGAAAGAGCAGCAGAAGAATATCCAGTAGCATTAGCAGTGATATTTGTATATGTATGAACCGGCTGAGTTTGGCTTAAGTTAGGTTGTCTATTAGGCGCACCCGGAATATTGGAAGAGCTATTAACACCGTTTTGTTGGCTTCCGACCTGGGCTCTTTGGTCGTTTCCATTAGAATTGACAAACATCTTTTCTCCTTAACATTTAGTTGTGGAGAAAATTTTAGTATAAAGAAATAATGAAGGCTAGTGATATTTTTTGAAAATTTCTTCAAAAGATCGATAATATTTTTCTAAAGCCATAATAAGATAGAAAGGTTGATTTAAAAGCCATTTAGATAAACCTAGTTCTAGGCGAAGTTTTTCTAGCTCTTCAGACCCTATCAGCAATATCCATGTTTTTGCTACATCTTCTCTATCAATGGGTTCTACTGCATAACAACCTTTTACCTGAAATTTGCAGCTTTTTGGAAGAAGAGTGAGATCTATCTGTTTTTCTTCTACTTCTTTAGAGCTAAAGGCAAGAATAGAAGATTGGCATAAGTCAAATGTTGAGCTAAAGATGTTTTCTTCTATAAGTGGTAGCAAATCATCAAAATAGCCATTATCGACTTTAAGTTGTATAGATTGATCATCGTACTGAAAAAATAGACCTTCCTCAGGCAGAGAAGCTTGAATGATTTCGAGTATAACGCGGTTGTTAGAAGCAAGCTCGATGTGTTGATTGAGCCCAATCACTCCTTTATTTTCTTTTGAAGAAAACAACCGCCTTGGAAATGAATTAATTACAAAATCACTCATAAAATAATAAATAGTTTATACTTGGTTTAAATAACATAATTATTATTTATTGAAATTATGGAAAATTTTATAGATTTTGACCCCCTTGTTAAGAGCTCCTTTATTCAAACCGTTTTTGGTTCATCTTTTGGTATTGATCCTTATTTTCCTTCTAAGACTCATTTAGTTACATTACCGGATCAAGATAAGATTGCACTGGAAATTTCATGTCCAAAGTCTTGGCAAGATGGTCAGCCGATAGTGCTGATGCTTCACGGAATGTGCGGATCGCATAAATCTTTATATCTAAAAAGGACAGGTAAGCGGCTTTATCAAAAGGGATTCCAGGTCATTCGCATGAACTTTAGAGGATGCGGAAGCGGTCTTGGGCTTGCAAAAAACATCTATCACTGTGGCTGTAGCCCTGATGTTGACGTTGTAATGCGCCATATTAAGCTACTTTTTCCTAAAAGTAAGATCATCTTGATAGGTGTTTCGATGGGAGGAAATGTTGCCTTAAAGCTAGGAGGGGAGCTTAAAGAAGAAGCGCAAGACTTTCTACATAGTATTATTGCAATCAGTCCTCCAGTAAATCTACTTTCTTCAGTTAGGCTTTTCTTAAAACCGCATAATCGTTTTTATGCTAACTACTTTATGAAAATCCTCCTGAATAATGTGGATTATCTACACAATAAATTTCAGGATCTTACACCGCCTAAATTTCCGCAAAACCTTTCTTTAGTGGATTTTGATGAGATTTACGTAGCTCCAAGAGCGAAGTTTCACTCAGCTCAAGAGTACTATCAAATGAGTAGCGCTCAAAGAGTGATCAAAGAGATCAAGGTTCCTGCGAAGATTCTATTTGCTGAAGATGATCCTTTAATTTCACCAACGTCTTTAGATAAGATGATACTTCCTGAAAATGTTCAAGTCTTTAAGACTAAATTTGGCGGTCATTTGGGATATATGGGAAAAAACATCTTCTCAGAATTTAGATGGATGGATAATCTTCTTATTCGTTGGATAGACGAGGTATCTGAAAGAAGTGGATCTCTATTAGATGTACCAATCTACAGCAATCGCACCATTGATGAAGGCAATA
>VGMA01000109.1 GCA_016866575.1 Chlamydiota bacterium | reverse complement strand
TTTTTTATCCGTGGCAAATAGCGAAACCGGAGCGATATTGAATTATGAGGAATGTGCGGATATTGCCCAAAAATATAATGTGCCCTTGATCTTAGATGCTGTGCAGACTTTAGGGAAAATGGAGCTAAAAATCCATCCAGGGATAAGCGCGATGAGCTTTTCAGCACACAAAGTCCATGGCCCTAAAGGTGTGGGACTTGTTTTCCTTAAACACGGTAAGACAATAGCTCCTCTTTTTTTAGGTGGCTATCAACAAGAAGGTATGCGAGCTGGGACAGAAAATCTAGCTGGAATTTTAGGTTTTGCAAAGGCTATCGAGCTTATTGATAGAAATGATTTAATAACTATGCAAAACCACATAAGCTTCATTGAAGAAAGACTAAAGATAGCAAATAAAGAGATGAAAATCCATGGAGGCAAAAATCGGATTGCAAATACAAGCAATGTATACTTTCCAAATACTAGTGGAGAAAACCTCTTAATCATGTTAGAGCAAAAAGGTGTGATTATCTCTTTGGGATCAGCTTGCGCCTCTGGCTCGTTACAGCCATCAACAGCCTTATTAGCCATGGGTTTAAGTAGAGAAGAAGCAAGCAATTCTCTTCGTATTTCTCTATCGAGAATGACTACAAAAGAGGAAGTAGAAAAAGCGGTTTCCATTATCGAGAAACATGTCTGTCAGTAATTTCTCCTAGATATTCATCTATCTTTTCTTTTGGGAAATGTTTAAAAAAATCTTCTGTGACCTTATCAATGAGCGCATGATCTTTCTTAGGTAGATACTCTTTAATCACCTTTTTAACAATTGAACGAATCAGCCACATCAGACCTGGAATCTCTTGCATCTTTTCTAATATTCTATCTGAAAACCCATCCATACAAGCACACTCATTGTAAGGTTACTTTTCCACTTTATCGCATACTGCTATTTTCAAATCAAATCATCTTAACAAGAACAAGTTGAAAACATGTTGATCAATGGTTTCTGATTCGAATGCTTTTTTCGACCATTAAAGGAGAATCCTCAACACTAAAAATAAAATCTCCAAAGAGAATTTCTTCTCCCTTTTTTGGAATATGGCCAAGCTGATCTGCCATTAAAGCATCTAATGTCCCGTAATTTTCAGGTAGATGAAGCTGATACTTTTGGTTAATTTCCTCAATTTCTGTGTGAGCAGGAAAGGATCTATCGATAAAGATGTTTTGCTTTTTGCCTTTTTTATCCGTCTTTAGAGGGCCAGGTGAGCTTAAATAGAAAATTTCATTAATAATTGCATCTAAAGTGATAACTCCCCTAGCTTTACCGTTTTCATCAAGCACAACCGCTAGCTGCTGAGATGTACTTCTAAATTGTCCAAGGATCTGGTGAATAGAGTTCTTTTCAGTCACAAACCACGTTGATCTAGCGAGATCTTTTACTGTGGTATGTTCTGAAATTCTAAGTAAATCTCTAGAAAAAACGATACCAAAAATATTTTCAGGTTTTTCATGATAAAGCGCTATGTATGGGGAAAAGTCTCTAGTGAGGCGATCTTTAAGCTGCTCTACAGTTATATTATCCTGAAATTTAGGAAGTTGAGACAGTGGAATCATCAAATCCAATGGTGTTTTGCCTTTTAAGGCAAAAATATTGTCTGAAATCGTGTTGAGCTCTTTACTGAACATGGTATCACCCTTTTCTGCTCTAGACTCAATAGCTCTTTGCAATTCTTCTCTAGTTAGGTAAGAGGCAAATGATGATCCTGAACCAAAAAGATAATTCACAAGTTTAGTAAAGATTTGTAAACACAGTATGAATGGATAAAAGATCCATGAACAAACATATAAAAGTCGTATGCCTAGCATAGCGGCGTGTTCAGCGTGGCTTCTAGCAGCAAACATAGGAATGAGCTCGCCAAAAAGAACAACGAGAATGATCTGTGTTAAAGGGGCAAATTCAGGCTGCAGTCCCACATCTATATAAAAACGTCTTGCGAATTCTGAACCTATTTGCAAACTAGCATTAATCCCTATAAGGGTTGTGCCAAATAAAATCGTCGGATTGGATAAGAGCTTACTTATACGATCAGCCCCTTTTCTTCCTTCAGCGACATAATACTGCAATCTTACGCGATTGAAAGAAACCAAAGCCATTTCCATCATAGAAAAAAAGGCTTGAATAGCTACAAACAGTATCATGAAAAAAAAGGATATTTTCCAAGATTCTTCCATCTATTTAAGCTTCCTTATGTAGACTTTGAGCACCTTGGTTTTGCTTGAAGCAAGTACATTGAATAAGATGTTATCAATCGTATATTTCGCTCCACTTTGAGGAATATCTCCTATTTGTTCAGTCAAAAATCCCCCAACTGTAGTCATATTTGTCTTATGGCGTAGAGAAATATCAAAAACCTCTTCGAGCTCAGCTAATTCCATTTTCCCACTTGCGATAATCACATCTTCTGAGGCTTTTGTAAAAAGCATCTCTTCATCTCTTTTATCTTCAATCTGGCCTACCACTACCTCAACGATATCTTCCATAGAAATAACACCGCAAATCGAACCGTATTCATCAATAACTAAAGCAATAGACTCTTTTCTTTCTCGAAATTGGACAAAAAGGTCCTTAGCACCCATAGTTTCAGGAACAAAATAGCATTCTTTGACAAATCGTTTGAGATCTTCCCCTGTTTTGATTTTACTTTGATGAAGAAAAAATTGTGCCGAAGTGATAACTCCTAAAATGTTATCTAGGTCTTCATCAACAACAGGAATACGCGAGCACTCTTGATCTATAAAAAGGTTAAGTAAATCATGAATCGGTTCTTGAATATCAAAATATAAAATCTCTATTCTCGGTCTCATCAATTCTTTAACCAGTAAACCGTCTAGATTCAAAGATCCTCGAATCAATTTCGCTTCATCACTACTTATAATTCCATAATCTCTAGATGTTTTTAAAGCGTGAACAAGCTCATCTATTGAGATATCCTTTTCCGATTTTAAGAAAAAGAAGATGAATCTTGAGAGAGTTCCAGCAGTCTTTGTGAAAAAAAATCGTATAGGAGTAAAAAGCCATCTAAGAAAATAAATTGGATTTGCGCCAATCAAGCTCATTTTTTCATTATTGGCCATTGCAATTGATTTAGGAATCACTTCACCAAAGACTAAAGTAAGAACAAGAGGTACGCCTACCGTTAAAAGCCAACCCGAGAAAACTCCAAATATTTCAGAGACTACGTTTTGAACAAGGATATTGACCCCAATATTGATGATCAAAATAGTTACTAGTAGATCTTTTGGTCTTTCTAAAAGTTGAACGACAATTTTTTGTCTATCGCCCCCTTTTTGACGAAAGTTTTTGATTTTGAGTGGACTAAGAGAGAAAAGAGCTGTTTCAGAGCCTGAAGCAAATGCAGAGGTAAGGATAAGAATGAATAAAACAACTATCATCGTTTTTCGACAAACAGCACTTTAGTCTGTCCTTCTGGTACGACTCCTAAGCCTTTCATCAAGGTCATTTCTACCCATTTAGGGTCGTTTTGGCTAGCAAGCTTTAATAATAGCTCTTCTTTATTTCTAAGAGCGTCATTTTTTTGTTTTTCAAGATCAGATTTTCTTTCAAGTAGGGATTGGTGCACAACTATTTTAGCGTGAACACATTGCTTATATAGAAGAGAGACGGAAAAGACAAATAGAACAACCCACCACCACTGAATTATAAATCTAGCCTTATTATTAATCATAATAAACTTCTAATAAATTATATGTTTTAAATTGACAATCTTAAATAAATAAAATTGATTCAATAACAAAAATAAATATTACAAAAATCTGAAAATACAAAAAGATCGACCTAAAAAAGTTAGGCCGATCTGTTAGGGAAGGATACGAAGGTAGAGAAAAAACTTCAAGAACGTTCTTTAGCTAGCGGACGAAGTTCAAAGCCTACGCCCTTTAAAGAATCGTTGAGCTGCAAAATAGAGTGATTTAACTCTTCTTGCTTTTTTAGCACCTCAGAAATCATGCTACCTACTTCATGGAATGAAGAGACTGTTCTTTGTGAAATAGCAGCCTTAACTTTGACTTTTTCTTGCGCTTCACCTGAAAGATCAAATTCACTAGTGACAAGCCCCATCTCCTCTTCACGCATAAGACGATTTTCAATGGGCTTTTCTTCTGCCATATTTTCTTCTTCTAGATCAGGCTGATTGCTAACTACTACTTTATTCATGAGCATGATTGCTTCATATAAAGGAGATTTACTATTAGCAACTTTGTCTACTATTTCCTCAGCTTGCTTTAAAAAATGGTCTAGTTTGATCGAGTTAGCTTCGTTCATTTCAGGATGTAAGGAAGCAAAATAGGCTGTAAGCAACTCCGATAATTGTTTATTGATCTCATCTCTGGAGAGCTTTTTGTTAGATAATTTGTGCAACAAATCAATCGACTTGTTGAGCACTTGTCTTGTTGATTCTGCAATACTCATCTTTTTCTTCACTTTATGAAATTGGTCCATATTAGACTCTCCTGTGATCTCTCAAGTGTAGCGGGCTTA
>VGMA01000108.1 GCA_016866575.1 Chlamydiota bacterium | reverse complement strand
ATTGTTATGGGTATAAGAGCAATCGGTGTAACAATTTTTGCTAAGTAGGCAAACAGAAACGATAAGCTTAGTAAAGATCCCCAAATATAGATCTTTTTGTGCACCCACATGCTAATAATTGCTAAAATCATTAGAGTAAAACAGGTGGTAATCAATGGATGTGCGAAAAAAAATAAAACAGGCATTTTCCCTCCATGTGAAGATTCAATATAGATAAGGATCAAATTGATGCGAAGAAAAAAATCTGGATCATGCGATTGGCTTGAATATGAAATTTTCGATACTTTTCCTCAAATAGTTCAAGGGACATTGCTAAGAGGATCTGATCAAAAAGATTGGGGTTTAAAAGAAAACGCTTATTTAAGGCAGCAGCATGGAATTGAATCTTTTACTGTATTCGAAAAGGGATTGCAAGGAGAAGGCGATATCATGATGACAAGAAAAAAAGATGTCACCTTATCCATTTTTCATGCAGATTGCCAAGCAGCAATCATTTTTGATCCAAAACAAGAAGCGATATGCGCTCTGCATGCAGGCTGGAGAGGGCAAGTGCAAGGTGTTTATGAAAAAGCTATCACAGAAATGCAAAAGCTTTTTGGAAGCAATCCAGAAGATTTGCATGTAGCAATTTCTCCAAGTCTTGGGCCTAAAAATAGTGAATTTATTCACTATGAAAAAGAGCTTCCCCATACTTTTTGGCAATTCAGGATCAGTGAAACCTATTTTGATCTTTGGGCAATCGCCTTATGGCAATTGATGTCAAAGGGGGTGCAAAAAGAAAAAATCCAGATTGCATCTTTATGTACTTTAGAAGATCCCTCTTGCTTTTTCTCCTACAGAAGAGATAAGAAAAAAGGATATGATGCTCAGCATACAACAATCATAGGATTAAGATCGTGATAACCATACCTACTACCCATTTTGATAAAAGAGGTAGCCACAAAGAGCTCTTTGATAAAAAAATGCTCTCAGAAAAATCTTTACAAAATGTTCTAAGAGGCCTTTACGTCGATATGGCTCATGAGACAAAACTCACCATAATCCACGGAAAGATTTTTCACGTTGTTGTAGATCTAAAAACTAAAAAAACAGAGATTCATCAGATCTCTGATCAAAGACAAGAAGAAATAGTGATTCCTTCAGGATGTGCGTATGGCTATTTAGTTTTAAGTGAATTGGCTATTGTAGTCAAAAAAGGGAAGGGTTTAGCGCTTAATCAATCGATCATCCAATTTGATGACCCAGATCTTGCGCTTGATTGGCCGATCAAGTATCCTATACTTTCTTCAAGGGATAAAAAAGCAAGTACGTATGCAGAGATTTTGGCTCACATCGAAACTAGGAAAGCTCTCATTTGACCTTCAATGCCATTTAGATTCTTTGGGTATTGATTATGTTTGTACCCAAAAAGAAATCGATCTTTTTTCTCTAGATTCGGTTAAGCAGTTTATTGAAGCACATCAAATCACCCATATCGTCAATTTAGCTGCCCACATGAAGATAGATTTGGCAGAAAATGAGCAAAAAGATATGGCCTATTTGGCCAATGGTGATATTCCTCCTGTTTTAGCTAAAGCGGCAAGAGATTTTTCTATCCATCTTATCCATATCAGCACAGACTACGTATTTGACGGGATGAAAGAGGATCCCTACAAAGAAGAAGATGTATGCCATCCTATACAAGTGTACGGTAAATCAAAAAGACTTGGTGAGCAAAAAATGTTAGAAGTGTATCCAAGCGCTTTATCTTTGAGAGTTGCATCTTTGTATGGAGCAAAAAGGCCAAACGTAGTTTCTACGTTTATCGAAAAAATGCAAAAGCAAGAGATTGTGCATGCAATCATCGATCAGACAAGTTCTCCTACATTCAATCAAGATGTCGCAAGAGCCATTTATGATCTCAAAGATCAGTCTGGCATACTCCACTTTGTCAATCGAGGATCAGCAAGTAGATTTGATTTAGCAAATGAAATAGAAAAGCTCTGTAAGGAGTTTTTTGTTCCGATCGTTGTCAAACAGATCCTGCCCATCGCTCAAACAAGTTCAGGTTTTATTGCTCTTCGTCCTGTAAGAAGTGTTCTTTCAACAGAGAAGGTGGAAAAGATTCTCAAATGGAAAATTCCTACATGGCAAGAAGCTTTACGTACATATTTCAAGGCCAATTATCATGATCAACAATAAAAAAATTGTTTGCATTATACCCGCAAGACTTGCTTCTACTAGACTACCGAATAAGGTATTGCTCAATATTCAAAATAAACCGATGCTTCAGCATGTCTGGGAAAGAGCCCATAGTTCTAATCTTTTTGATGACATCTTTTTTGCGATCGATGACAAAGAAACAGCCGATTTAATAGATCGATTCCATGGAAAATGGTACATGACCCCAAAAGAGTGTGAAAGCGGCACAAAACGGCTGGCGTTTCTTGTTACACAAAAAGATCTCGATGGAGATGTTTATGTAAATTGGCAAGCTGATGAGCCATTTTTGAACCCTGCTACTATAGAGCTTTTGCTCAGCAGGGTCGGAAATGACGATTGTTCTATATGGACCCTTTTTACTAAAGTGAGCGATCTAGAAGAGGCTTTAGATCCGTCGGCTGTAAAAGTGGTTTTAGATAAAGAAGGCAAAGCCCTCTATTTTTCCCGCTCAATTATTCCTTATATGAGTGGATCTGACTTCAGTCAGCTTAAAAAACATATAGGAATTTATGCATACACTAAAGAAGCTCTAAAGAAAATTGGACAAATGGAAAGCTCCATTCTAGAGAGATTAGAAAAATTGGAGCAGTTGACGTTTCTTTATAACGCCCTTTCTATCAGGGCATTTGAGACTAAAGAAAAAACTTTAGGGATCGACACGTTAGAAGATTTAGAAAAAGCTAACAGATATTTATACATTTAACCGCCATACGCGGTTGACACTTCTTTGGTATTTGGTGTAAAATAGATGCAAAATTATGTCTACAGAAGAAATTTTAAAAGAAAAACGGGCCTACCGATACGGCTTTGTTTCAAATATTGAATCAGAAACTTTTGAAAAAGGTCTCTCCGAAGAGGTCATTCGAGAGATTTCTCGAAAAAAAGAAGAGCCGGAGTTCATGCTCAATTTTCGTCTTAAAGCCTACCGTAAGTGGCTAGAGATGAAAGAGCCGAAATGGCCTAATCTCAATTATCCTGAAATTGATTTTCAAGATATTCGTTACTACTCTGAGCCAAAATCGAAGCCTAAGCTCGATAGTATTGAAGATGTGGATCCTGAAATTTTAAGAACCTTTGAGAAATTGGGCATACCACTTGATGAGCAAAAAAGGCTTACGAATGTAGCCGTTGATATCGTTTTTGACTCCGTGTCCCTTGGAACGACATTCCATAAGACACTAGAAGATGCAGGTGTTGTGCTTTGTTCAATATCGGAAGCGGTCAAAAAATATCCTGAATTAATAGAAAAATATTTAGGCAGTGTTGTTCCGATTCAAGACAATTATTATGCAGCGCTAAACTCTGCTGTGTTTTCTGATGGCTCATTTGTCTATGTGCCTAAAGGTGTTCGCTGTCCGATTGAACTTTCTACCTATTTCAGAATCAATGAAAAAGAGACAGGGCAATTTGAAAGAACGCTTATTATTGCAGAGCCAGGTTCTTATGTGAGCTATTTAGAAGGTTGCACAGCGCCAGCTTACGATCAAAATCAGCTCCATGCAGCTGTTGTTGAGCTCATTGCGCTAGATCATGCTGAAATCAAATACTCTACTGTACAAAACTGGTATGCAGGAGATCCTGAGACAGGGAAGGGCGGCATATACAATTTTGTGACAAAAAGAGGCCGCTGTCAAGGAGTCCACTCTAAAATCTCTTGGACTCAAGTAGAAGCAGGAAGCGCCATCACTTGGAAATATCCTAGCTGTATATTGGAAGGGGATGACTCTGTTGGAGAATTTTACTCTGTTGCTTTAACGAATGGAAAAATGCAAGCTGATACCGGCACGAAAATGATCCATAAAGGTAAAAGAACAAAGTCTACGATCATTTCAAAAGGGATTTCTGCCGATCAGTCTCACAATACTTACCGCTCGCTTGTCCACATCTCTTCTAAAGCTAAAGGGGCAAGAAATTACACTCAGTGTGACTCGATGTTAGTAGGCAATGCTTGCAGTGCTAATACGTTTCCTTATATTGAAGTAGCAGAATCTACAGGAAGAATTGAGCATGAAGCTTCTACTTCAAAAATGAGTGAAGAGCAAATTTTTTATCTTCGCTCAAGAGGTATGTCTTTAGAAGATGCCATCAATATGATTGTCAATGGATTTTGCAAAGAGATTATCAAAGAATTGCCTCTTGAATTTGCTGCAGAAGCGCAAAAATTATTAACTCTAAAACTAGAAGGATCTGTAGGGTGATAGAGATCAAAGATTTGACTGTTGCAATAGATAGCAAAGAAGTCATCAAGAAATTTTCCCTCACGATAGGCGCAAATGAAGTGCATGCGATCATGGGGCCAAACGGTGCTGGTAAATCTACTCTTGCAAAAGTACTAGCAGGCCACCCAAGTTATGAAGTGCTCGAAGGGGAGATCCTCTTTA
>VGMA01000107.1 GCA_016866575.1 Chlamydiota bacterium | reverse complement strand
TTTTTGAAAATTTTATCCTCCATTAATAGACATCCTCTATTATTTATTATAGATTATAATGACCCAGGATGGTAAACAAAGGATATGTCTGATATTCGAGTTTACCCACATTTTCAAGTTAGCGTTGAAATGATACGAGAAACGCTTTCGCAAAATAGCTATCTCGATCCATTGAGGCTTCAACGCATATTAGAAGAGCTTAACCTTTTAGATAAATCCATTTCTTCCGCGATAAAGGATCCTAAAACTCACGATGCATCTGGCTTAAAAAAACTGCAAAATGAGGTCTATCTTTTACTTGGGAACATCGAAAATAAGCAGTTACATGCAGACCTTTATTCTTTGACAAATTGCGCCATCGATCTTTGGTTAAAACGACCCTCAAAAGAAGAAGAGCGTGCAACAAAAATCAAAGAGCTCAAATCTAGAATGCAGTATTTAACTGACAACAACAGATTTACTAAAGAAGACCAAAAGTGTGTAACTTTATTCCATAAATGTGTTTTAGAAGTTGAAAAGGGGGTTAAGCCTTCATTAGAGCATGTTTCAGAAAGCATACCTATTATTCATAAACCCAAAAAAGGGGCAAAAACACAAATCATCTCTATCAATGAGATCAAAAAAAAACAGATAGAAGACCCTATGTCTTTAGCTGAAATTCTTTATCCGATGGCAGAAAAGATCTATAGAGGTGATTATAACGCTTTTTTTTCTAGCTATGACAATCTCACTATCGACATTCAAAAGCATCTAGAAAAGCATATAGCGATTTGCGGCGGCAATCTTTCAAAAGTTGATAGAAATTACGACTATCCCAGAGATAAAAAAAATGAAGTCTTTGTTGTGCAAGGAATTTTAGGATATGCCAATCTTATCATGGAAAACATGGAAGAAGGCAGTCTTTATCCCTCTTTTTTAGCAATTCATCAAATGATGTTAGAGCTAGGTGAATTAACTGAAGATCCTTAAAATAGCAAAGGCCCCCTGCTAGGAGGCCTCAATTACTTATGAAGATTTTCTTCTTCTAGCTGGAGCTCTTGTTCCATTTTTTGAAGATAAAAGAAGTTTTAAAATTGCTGCAAGAGCAAGAACTTTCTTAGCGCTAACTTGGCCTTGGCGGTGATCACCTGTGAAAATAGGCTTACGCTTGTTACCAGTTGTAATTTTTTTGGTTACAATTGTTTTAGCTTTGCTTCCACTTCGGCGGTTTGCACTTCTTGGGAAAATAGGCTTACGTTTGTTACCAGTTGTAATTTTTTTTGTTATGATTTTTTTTGCTCTTCTAACTTTTTTCATAAAATTCTCCTTAATTTTGAAGGAAAGAGTTTAGTATCTTTTCCTTACGCGATTTTACAAGATTAGGAGAATTTTATTTCTAAATAGCTGTTTTTGAGGGTTTTAAGCTTGTCAAAGCCCGCTTTACTTCATCCATAATGTAAAAAGTTCCACAGACAACCACGATATTTTTTGATTTATCAAGACAAATGCATCTATCGATTGCTTCTGATGCACTAGTTGCCGATCTAGGCTCATGACCTAAGCTTAAAAAAACATCTATTAAATCTTTGTTGCTTAGACCTTTATTGTATAAAGGATTTAAAAGTTGGACACTCTTTGCCATATTAACGATCTCTTGAACACAGCTTAAGTGATCCTTATCCTTTGATATGCCAAAAATTACATGAATATCTTTATCTGGGTACCCTTTTTTCAAACGTTTGTGAAGCTGGTTGAGTCCATCCATATTGTGTGCTACATCGAGAATAAATGTAGGCACATGAGGAAAATCGTGAATTTCAAAACGGCATGCCTGCTCTTTTAAAAGACCCTCTTTTTCCGCGCTTGATGGGATAGTAAAATGATTGGCAAGAACTTTTACGACTTCTTTTACAATGAGTTGATTTTCTATTGAATATGAATCGCTTTGGCACAAAGAGTTAAAAATAATAGGGGCATTTTTTTTAAAAGCTTCCTCCATAACAGGAGGATATGACCCTCTGTAGCCGACCACTACAGGAACATTTTGTTTAATAATGCCAGCTTTTTGGTAGGCTATCGCATTGAGTGTATTTCCTAGTTCTGATTCATGATCTTTACTAATTGTTGTGATAACAGAGACTAAAGGATGAACGACATTTGTAGCGTCATACCTTCCTCCAATTCCTGTTTCTATCACAGCAACATCGACTTTCATATCACGAAAATAAAGAAAGGCCATCATCGTTGTGAGCTCGAAAAAATTGTATTGCTGCCACCTTTTTTCAAGGAACTCTTTAAGAAAATCAAGATAGTGGACAACATGATCTCGAGAAATCATTTCTCCATTGATTTTGATTCTTTCTCGATACGATTCAATGTGAGGCGATGTATAAAGACCTACGCGATAACCAGAAAGCTCTAATATCGTAGCAGTTTTAATGGCAACAGAACCTTTGCCATTCGTTCCGGCAATATGCACAGTTGGATAACTTAAAGCGGGTGATCCTAGGGCATTATGAAGCCAATTGATGTCTGCATCTTTTGAGCGAAGATAAAATAGAGATTCAACTAAAAGGGAGTATTGATCCATTTTTTGCTATTGTTATAAAGAGGGAAAAAGTTTTCTTCAGTAACGAACGCGGCGCCTAAGGGTAAATAAGGTTTATTGTCTCCGTGAAAATCGGACCCGCCAGAGATCTTGAGTTGATATTTTTGCGCCATCTTGAGCATTTTTCTTGTTTGATCGTTAGTAGATTTTGCATAGTAACATTCTATGCCGTCAAACCCTTTTTTCAATAAACGTTCTATAATGCCTCTTTTTTCAATCAATATGGGATGTGCTAAAAAAGCCTGACCAGATGCAGCATGAATAATACGTATAGTCTCTTCTACAGTAAAAGCTTCGCCTCTGACATAGCAAGGGCCATCATCGCCAATATAGTGATCAAACGCTTCCTTAAAATCACGCACATAGCCCTTTTGGATCATAGCCTTAGCGATATGAGGGCGTCCCATTCCTTCTAATTCATTTTGCTCAATCGCAAACCCTTTACTTTTCAGTTTTTCCAAAATCGCTTGATTGCGCTCCTCTCTTCTTTTCTGATGAGCCTCGCAAAACTTGAGTATATCGGGATGTCTTGGATCAATATCATATCCCAGGATATGCACTCCGCAGTCGCCATCATGGGTGGAAAACTCTACTCCCGTAAGAAGAAGAATATCTTGGCTTTTAGCATATTCAAAGAGCTCTTTTGTATACGCACTCACTGTATCGTGATCTGTAATAGAAATGCCCTGAAGATTTTGTTTTTTTGCTAAATCTATTAGCTCTACTGGCTTGTGTGTTCCATCAGAACAAATAGAATGTACGTGCATGTCAACGCGGAACAATGCAAACCTCCGGATAAAGATCGTAACCTGTTTTTTCTCTAACGATTTTTTGCACTTCTTCAAGAAGTTTTTTTACATCATCAGCTGTGGCGTTTTCTTGATTTTCTATGAAATTAGCGTGAAGCATTGATATGGCAGCGCCACCTACTTTGTACCCTTTTAGGCCGCACATATCAATCAACTTACCAGCTGGTTTTTCAGCTGAGGGATTTTGAAAAACACAACCACATGTTTTTGCTTTATAGGGCTGAGTGTCTAATCGATAGGTAATAATTTCTTTTTGTTTCTGTTTAGCCAAAGGATTTTGGGTAAGGAGAAATTTTGCAGACAAAATCATCCCCTTCATTTCCTGAAAACTTGAATAACGATAGCGAAAGAGGATTTCTTCTCTTCTAAATTGTTTTTGTACGCCATTTTCATCTATATATTCTACTTCGAAGAGTGCATCTTTGGTCTCTTTACCGTTAGCGCCTGCATTCATATAGATGGCACCGCCTACTGTGGCGGGTATTCCACTTGCAAACTCAAGCCCTTCTAAACCTTTTTTGGCAGTTTTTTCCCCTAAATAGGCAAAACTATACCCTGATCCCACGGTAACATAGCAGTCATCTATTGTTAGATGCGTTATTTTATTTTCTATGACTAGACCATCGAAGCCTTCATCAGAAAAAAGGCAATTGGATCCTTTGCCTAAAGGGAAAAATGGGAGATTTCTTTGTTTTGCAAAAAGCAGCGCTTGCCTCAGCTCGTCTACATTTGTCACGGCAATAAAGTATTTTGCTTTACCGCCTATGCCAAAGGTAGAATGACGAGCTAGAGGTTCATCATACAAGAGCTGCATTATTTTTTAACACTTCGTTCAAAATCGCCTGCACAAAATCTGCAGCCTCGGGAGAACTAAACTTTCTTGATAAACGGATCCCCTCTGAGAGGGCAACAGTTTCTGGAATCTCATCATCAAAGAAAATCTCATAAATTGCAAGACGCAAGATCGCCAAATCTACTTTAGAAATCCTATCTAAAGCATATTCTAAAGACGCTGCCGCAATTTTTTCGTCTAGCAAATCTTTTTTTGCAAAGACTAATTGGGCTCTTGCTTCGGCCTCTTTCATGTTTTTCTTTGTTGTCTTGAGCTGCTCCATTAATAGTATCAAAAGCTCTTCTCCCTGAGAGTTACTGATCTCCCAGCTGTAGAGGATTTGTAAAACGGCTTCTCGAAATTTTGGTTTTGGTAACAACATAGCGGCAA
>VGMA01000106.1 GCA_016866575.1 Chlamydiota bacterium | reverse complement strand
CTGGATTTGCTGAAGATCCTATGTAAGCTTGGTAGATAGGAAGTCCCGCAACCTCTCTCACATAACGGACATTTCCTGGGCTGCTAGGAAGGGCTATCATAGGCTCAAGCGTGCTTAAATCAATTCTTTCCACTTCATCATAGTGAGCGTCACTATCAGCTTTAAGCTCTTTCCAATCCTGCTCCCTTCCCACTTGCTTGAGATACTCTTTGGTAATTTCATCTGAAGGAAATATCGATGTAGTGGCTCCTAGCTCTGCACCCATATTGCAAATCACATGACGATCCATAGCTGTCAAATTCTTTAAACCAGACCCGCTGTACTCAAAAATTTTGCCAACTCCACCAGAAACATCTTTTCGTCTTAAGAGCTCTAAAATAACATCTTTAGCACTTACCCAGTCTGGCAATTTGCCAACTAACTCAACTTTTACAATACTTGGCATACGGAAGAAAAACGGCTCGCCTGCTATAGCTAAAGCTACTTCTAATCCGCCAGCACCTATAGCTAGGGCACCTAAACCTCCTGCAGCAGGAGTATGGCTATCTGAGCCAAGCATAGTTTCTCCAGGCATAACAGAATGCTCAAAAGCAACAGCATGGCTTATTCCATTTGATGGCGGGCTAAACCAAATTCCGAAATTTTTTGCCGCTGTTTGAAGGTAAATGTGATCTTCTGGATTTTTGTGATCTTCTTGGATTTGGTTATGATCTACATATTGCATCGAGAATCTAGCTTTCGTCTTTTTAAGTCCCATCGCCTCCAATTCAAGCATGACCATCGTTCCTGTAGCATCTTGCGTTAGCGTTTGATCAATTTTGATCCCTATTTCCGTCCCCTTTTTCAGTTCCCCAGAAACGAGGTGGGCCTCTAAGATTTTCTCGACGATATTCTTTCCCATAACCTTTTCTCCTTTGTTCCCTTATAAGACATTTGTTAGACTGTAGTCCAGATGAAACATTTTACTTTAGATACACTCTTATCGTTAAAGGACTTGGAAAATCAGGAGTTTATTTCCCAGTTTAAAGGTAAGAAACTTTATGGACTTATTGGCAATCCTGTTTCAAAAAGCATATCTCATATCACACACAATCAAGTGTTTGAAAAGTTAAACTTTCCTGGAATCTTTTTTAGGATCCACTTGGAAGAAGTAGAGCTTTCTCAAGCATTGGATCTTTTACACATTATCGGCTTTGAAGTAGTTGCCGTAACAATGCCTTTTAAGGAAAAAGTGCTTCCATTTTTGTTAAATCAGCCGGTTGAAGGGTCCGTAAACACCTTAATTCGCAACAAAGAGGGTTTTACAGGTATAAATACAGACGCCTTAGCCATAGAAAAGCTCTTATCTAACTATTTTAACCCCTCGATATCAGCAAGCATACTTGGAGCTGGAGGCACTGCAAAAGCTGCAGCCTATATTTTGCATAAACATCGCATCCCCTTTACTTTTTATAATCGCAGCCTAGATAAGGGAAGAAAGCTTGCATATCTTTTTAACACAAGCTGTAAAGCTTTAGAAGATTTTTACTGCCCTAAAAGCGCGCATATTATTATCAATACAACCAGTGTCGGAATGGAGCCAGATATTGATAAATGCCCTATCAAACTCGAAAAAATCGAAAAAAATGCGATCATTTTTGATGCGATCTATAGACCATACAAAACCCAACTGATTGAATATGCAGAAAAGCTCAATCTTCAGGTAATTTTAGGCTTTGATATGTTCACTATGCAAGCGATGTTTCAGCTTAAGCTCATGCTTGGTATTTGCTTTGATGAAAAAGAGTTTTTCGCTATATTTTCTGCATGTCAAACAAACAAATTCTCGCATTACTCTGCGCTGTAGCGGGCGGCGTTTTATGGTCACTAAATCCTCCTAGTGGAGTAGATATTAGAGCCTGGCATCTTTTTGCCGTTTTTGTCTTTACTATCTTAGGCTTAATCACTAAGTTTATACCCATGGGCACTTTGGTGTTTGTATCGATGGCGATATTGACACTCACCAACACCCTTACTTTTAGCGAAACATTTGCCGGATTTGCCAATGAGACCGTATGGTTGATTGTTTTTGCTTTTTTCATAGCTCGGGGATTTATCAAAACAGGGCTTGGTAAAAGAGTCTCCTATCAACTGATGGCTATCTTAGGGAAAAATACTCTAGGAATGGCATATGGCATGACCTTTACCGATCTGATTTTAGCGCCTGCGATACCTAGCGCTACAGCTAGAAGCGGCGGTATTATCTACCCAGTAGTAACTGCTCTAGCCAAAAGTTTCAACAGCACGCCGCAGTCCAATCCTTACTCTATCGGCGCTTATTTGATCCAAGTGAGTTTTCAAGCAAGTGCTGTAACTAGTGCCATGTTTTTGACCTCTATGGCCGGCAACCCGATGGTGCAAGAATTTGCTAAAGGCGTTGGCATCTCTATTACCTGGGGAAGCTGGGCTCTTGCGGCAATAGTACCCGGAATGATCAGTTTACTTTTGATTCCACTACTTTTGTATAAATTGTACCCACCTGAGATCAAACACACACCAGAAGCTAAAAGCTTTGCAAAAGAACATCTCAAAACACTCGGACCTATCTCTAAACAAGAAAAAGTGATGATTATCGCCTTTGTTGCTTTGATCACCTTATGGGTACTTGCCCCTTTCATTAAAGTAGGTGCTACGGTAACTGCCCTTTTAGGTCTTGTCTTCCTCCTTTTGACAAATGTTCTTTCTTGGGATGACATTCTTAATGAAAAAGGTGCATGGGATACGATGGTATGGTTTGCTGCCCTAGTTGCTATGGCTGCTGCTTTGAATAAACTTGGTTTTATGAGCTGGTTTAGCGAAGTGATTGTAGATAACGTAAGCGGATTTAACTGGATTTCTGGCTTTACCATCATTTCACTTGTCTATTTCTATACACACTATCTATTTGCAAGCAACGTAGCGCACATTACTGCTATGTATCCTCCATTTTTACTCGTAAGTGTAGGTATTGGTACTCCGCCGGCTCTAGCAGCCCTTGTTTTAGGATTCTTTAGCTCACTTTTTGGCGCATTGACCCCTTATGGATCAGGTCCTGCCCCTATTTTTTATGGATCAGGGTATGTCAAGTCAAGCGAGTGGTGGAAGCTTGGACTTTATACAAGTATATTGAACATTGTTATTTGGATTCTCATCGGAGGCCTTTGGTGGTACTCGATAGGACTGCTCGATGTTGCTACAAAATAAGTCAGGGCAAACACTACCTTTTTCTATAAAACTCTTCAAAGAAACTTATGGAGTAGAATACATCTCATCCTTAAGTTTCTCTGAAGAAGAAATCAAAAAACAAGCGATCTTTCAAGCAAATAGACGTTTAGAAAAAGAAGCTCTTAAGAAAATGAACCGCTGGTCGCTTGCGATGTTTCATCAAGAGTATCAAAAAGGTCCGATCCATGACCTAATCATTAGCTACATTCATCCTCTAATTGGCTTTGGGGTTTATGCTCTTTCAACCATAGCTGAAAACAGCTTTATAGGAGAATATACCGGCGTTGTAAGAGAGCGGCATAGAAGAAAAGATCGCTTAAATGATTACGTATTCGGCTATGTTATTGGAAAATATGATACCCCCTGGGTGATCGATGCCAAAGATCAAGGAAATTTTACACGTTTTTTCAATCACAGTTTACAACCAAATCTTACATCCAAATGTATGATCATCGATGGAATTAGCCACATCATCTTTTTTTCAAATAGAAAAATTGAAAAAGGAGAGCAATTGACGTATGACTATGGACCTTATTATTGGAAAGGGCGCTCTTTACCCATAACTATCTAGGCAAAAAAAGGGATTTTTGTTAAAATTTCCTCATTATGAAAAAATTTCTAGCCTTTTTTTGCGCTGCCATTTTAGCCCTTGGCGTCCATCTTAGACAAACCTACCTTTCTCAAGACATCCACATCTTACGCAGCACACCCTTAGCTATAAGCCATCAATATGTCTGGAACACACCCTTTGATGAGATATTCATTAAAGCTCCTAACGGCGATGAAGTAAACGGCGTACTTTTCCACAGTCCAAGCCCTGCCAAAGGGGTAATTTTGTATTTGCACGGAAGAGGTAACAACTTAGGCGATTTTTGGGGATTTCGCATACAAGATTATGTGAACTATGGCTACGATGTTTTTTCCATTGATTACCGAGGATTTGGCAAAAGTAAAGGGATTATCACCGAAAATACTCTGCTTGAAGATTCCGACCTAGCTTACAATTTTCTACTTGAGCGCTACAGCGAAAAAGATATCGTTGTTTATGGGCAATCTCTCGGGACGGGCTTTGCTACGTATGTAGCATCTAAGCACAATCCTAAGGCGCTAGTCTTAGAAGCTCCTTATTACAATATGATCGAGATGGCAAAGAATGCTAAACCTTACTTGCCTAATTTTGTTTTGAAATTGATGCTTAAATACCATCTTCGCACCGATCTTTGGATTAAAGAAGTGAGCTGCCCTATCCACATTTTCCACGGCACCAAGGATCGTATTATCCCATATAGCTCAGGTCAAAAGCTGTATCAATTAGTAGAAGACAAAGCCACATTCTATACGTTAGAAGGTTGGGGTCACGATGGAATGATGTGCCACAAAGACTACATTCTTTCTATGCAGCAAATTCTTGAAACCTCTCGCAATACCTACCCTGTGTTA
>VGMA01000105.1 GCA_016866575.1 Chlamydiota bacterium | reverse complement strand
CATAGCCCTAACGAGATTTTTAAGCTCTTCTGGTCGATGATCTTTTTTAGCGCGGTCAGCTGCAGCGATCATGGATGTAGTTTTAGCAGCAAAACCGATTTGTTGAAAGATCGGCTGGTCGATTACGCGAAGGATGATCGCAACATTATAGCGCAAAGTCTCATCAATCGGTTTAGTCAAGAGCTCTTCAGTAAAATGGCGAAGCTCCCAGATTCTCAAAGCAAGTTTGGCAAGTTCGTCGTTGGTGAGTAAATTTGGATCGCGTCGATACAAAGTGATCGCTTTTTCTGTCTGAGCCATGAAGCGATTGAGAAGATCTTTAAGTTGATTGATTCGTACTACTATTTCTGTCTTGCCATCCATGTGCACCTCTACTTTAGCCGCACTGTATTGAAGACGAATTTTTTCGTACACAAATTTGTTCAGCTTTGGATAAAAATAGAAGCAGCATCCATTCTAAATCGATTTAGAACGGATGCTAAGAGATTAAGACCCTTTTTTAACGGCCATAAATTCTTGTAAAGGACCGTCGAAGAAGACGATTTTGTTTTCTTCAATAGAGATGATCTTTTGAGCAAAAGATTCAATCAAATCGCGGTCGTGAGATGCGCAAATGACAGTTCCTTTAAACTCATTAAGTCCCCATCCAAGCGCAGATACCGCTTCAAGATCGAGGTGGTTATTTGGCTCGTCAAGAATCAAGGCATTGCAATTCATCAGCATCAATCGAGCGATGATTAGCCTTGCAGTTTCTCCCCCTGAAAGGGTGGGTACTTCTTTAAAAGCATCATCTCCAGAAAATAAGAGTTTGCCTAATACGCTGCGGATTTCTAAATCGGCGCAATCTGAGCGCTGAGAGCGCAGGTAATCAAATACACTCATTTTCCCGCAATTTTTCTTATCGACACATTCGCTGTGATTTTGAGGGAAATATCCAAGGGATACTTCATGTCCTAGTTCAACCTTGCCAAAGTCAGGAGTAAGCGCCCCTGCAATCATTTTAAGCAAAGTAGATTTACCGCGTCCGTTAGCGCCGATGACTCCGATTTTATCGCCTCGCATTACCTCGAGAGAAAAGCCTTTGATTACAGGGTGATCGTAGCTTTTTTTAACACCTTGGATGCGAAAGATGATTTGCCCTGGGGCTTTATCTTGCGGAATAAAACGGATATATGGACGCTGAATGTTAGATTGCTTGAGCTCTTGAGGTTGCAATCTTCCGATTTCTCTTACACGAGATTGCACTTGAGAAGCTCTTGTTCCAGCTCCGAATTTTGCTACAAATTCTTTCAGCTGCGCAATTTTCTTTTCTTTAGTTTTGTTTTCTGCTTCTGCTCTAGATCTCACTTCCGATTTAGCTGCAATCATCGCATCGTAATTGCCGGGATAGATGATAACAGTGTCATAATCGATGTCGGCTATATGCGTTGTGATCGAATTGAGGAAGTGGCGGTCGTGCGATACTACAACGAGAGTGCCTGTGTACTCTTTGAGGAAGTCTTCTAACCAGTGGATCGAATCGAGGTCAAGGTGGTTAGTAGGTTCGTCAAGTAAAAGAGCTTCAGGCGAGCCGAAAAGAGCTTGGCATAAAAGAACGCGAAATTGTCTATCAAGAGGGATGGTGTGCATCGGCTTATAGAAAAACTCAGGATCGAGCCCCATACCAACTAGAAGAATCTCAGCATCAGATTCAGCGGTGTAGCCGTTTTCTTCTGCAACAATTTCTTCTAAAGCGCCAAGGCGCATTCCGACGGCATCGGTCATTTCTTGCTCATAAAGAGCATCTCTTTCTTCAATAGCCTTCCACAACCTTTCATTGCCCATGATGACAGTGTCTACCACGCGGTAATTGCGAAATGCTTCAATATTTTGTTTTAAAAAGCCCACTTTTTTGGGCATCGACATTGTTCCAGACGAAGCTTCTTCTTGCTTCATCAAGATTTTTAATAGTGTAGATTTTCCGCATCCATTTGGCCCTGTGAGACCGTAGCGAAAACCTTCGGAAAACGATACGTTGACATCATCGAATAAAATTCGTGCGCCAATCTTTTTGGAAATATTTTTTAAAGTAATCATGGTAAGATAGTGTAACAGAAGGGGTAAAACGATGGAAGAACATCTTGAAGGTTTTTTTTCCTATATGAAGGGGGCAAAAGATGCTTCTTTGCACACGATTAGGGCATACAAGATCGATATACAAGACTTCATCGATTTTACCAAAAATTCTTCTTTAGAAAACGTGGATAAAAAAATAGTTAGGCAATACCTAGCTTTTATGTCCCAAGAAGGACTTAGTAAAAAAACTATTGCCAGAAGACTTTCTGCACTTCGTTCTTTGTTCAAGTATTTTTTACTGCAGAAATTAGTCCCTTACAACCCTCTAGATCTCGTCTTAACCCCAAAACTCGAAAAAAAACTTCCCCAGGTACTAACGTTTGAACAAGTAGAGCTTTTTTTAAAAGCGCCCGATCAAAGTACGCTATTGGGGTTAAGAGATGTTGCAATGATAGAGCTTTTTTACAGCTCAGGCATACGCGTAAGTGAACTCTCATCATTGAACCAAGACGATATCGATATGCGCTCTCTTTCTGTCAAAGTAAGGGGTAAGGGTAAAAAAGAGAGGGTAATACCCATCACAAAATATGCTCTAGAGGCAATTAGGGTCTACTTGAGAGATCCAAGAAGAGAGGCTAAAGATCAAAAAGCCATTTTTTTAAACAGGTGGGGGACAAGAATCACCACCCGCTCGATCGATCGCCTTTTTGAGGGGTATTTAAAGAAATTGGGTATTGTCCAAAAAATCACTCCCCACACCTTGCGCCATTCCATAGCCACGCACCTTCTTGAAAAGGGTATGGATTTAAAAGCAATCCAAGAGCTTTTAGGTCATCAAGCGCTGGGTACTACTACGATCTATACGCAGGTTTCAAGTAAACTCAAAAAAGAAAGCTACGATAAGCACCACCCATTGAGTAAAAATGGATAAGTGACATTTCTTAATCGTTTTTAAACAATCATAAGATTTTTCAAGTGAAAATAAATTGCTGAATCTCTATACTTTCCGGTCATGCATATCACACACATACAAGCTGCTAAACAATTAGAGCAGCACAATGCAGCAAAGGTTATACAAACTGCGTGGCGCCAAAAATTAGAAAAAGATTTTTCTTTAGAGTGGAGTGTATGCAAACAATTTAGAGATTGCATTTCAGCATCTTCTTCGGAAATGCTAGCAAGTAAATTTCAAGATATCTCATCTTCATCTGAAAAAATCTATACTAGGCAAGATGCGAATTTCATTGTTCGAGATCTAGGAGCAAAAAAAGCTTTAACTCGCTACAAAAAAATGTATCAAGCTTATAGGCTTATCAAGCAACTTGGCTTAAGCTCCCTTTTTGTTCCAAATGCCAGAGTGTGTGGAAATTTCTTGCTAGAAGCGAAAATAGAGTTTTCTGCTTCTTTGCGTAGTCAATATGAAACGTATTTCAATCATCAAGAGCTTTTTACTAAAGCGATCCGGGAACTCTTACAATTTCTTTCTCGATCAGAAATAAAAAATATGACTACCGAGATGTACGGAGAGGCTAATTACCCTGAATTTTTTGAGGTTGAGCCGAACTATACAGTTACGAATTTATCTATTCGTGCACACAGTGCAGCAATCACTTTTTTTGACTTAGAGCATTGGGCGCTCGCCTCAAAAAAAGGGATGATGTCGATTTTGCAATCTTGTATTGATCTGACGACAGTGTTTCCTAAGCACAATCAAATGATTACAGAATTTGGAGTGCGTCAAGGCATGCATCAAGAGGCTCTTGAAGCTGTTTTAGGGCAGAAAAAAAGTTTGCTTCTCAATGGTTGGGATCGGTTATTTCAAGGTCATTCAGCCCATCTTACCCCTAAAAAAATCTTAAGAGAACGTGAGATTGGTTTTACATTCTCTTTGCAGGGGATTGAAAAAGGTTTAGTCGAGATCGAAGTGGAGTTGCAAAAAATCCATCTAGGGGAGTACGGCAAATTCGCTCAAGGATGTCTTGGTGAAAACGTACTAAGAACACTTGCAGTTTTAGAGCCATCTTTAAGAGATTGGATCAAAACAATCGAAGAAGGTCTTTCTAAAATGCTCTCTGAAAAAAACATCCTCAATCCAAGTCAAATTTCAGCAGCAGCAATTTTAGAATCAAGAACATGCACGATTGTGTTTGAAGAATTAACTGAAATAGGACCAATGTGGGATTATCTCGATGCTGCTCCAATAGAAGATGAGCCAAAAGAGCAGCTTTTGAAATTCCAGTTTTTGCTGTTGAAGGCTCTTTTTAAGGGGATTTCTTCGCAAAAAGATATCTATTATTTTTCAAATCCTGCCAGAAACACCCTCCGCATTTATTTTTAAAAAATCAGAGGCTTGAGTTTTTATGCATGACCAAGTGGTGAGCATGAGATGGGGGGATGTTGATCCAAATGATTTTTGTTTTGTTCAGAAAGAGGCTTTTGAAAGTTTTCAAAAGAGAGATTTTTTCTTCTATTTCTTTGCCGTTTTCCTTAAGGAGAGTTGAAGCGATCGTATAAGCTTTAGCTCCGCCTAAATATTCTATATACGAGAGTGTTCCTTGTTCTTTTATCGTGCCTAGGTAGTTTTTTAAAAGCTTTTCGTTTACTTCTTTAGGTAAGCGCACCAAAGGCAAAGAACAGATAACGGCATCCCATTTTTCATTTGGGTAATAAGATGAAGCATCAATGCATAAGA
>VGMA01000104.1 GCA_016866575.1 Chlamydiota bacterium | reverse complement strand
AGCCATTTTCAAAGATTACATCAAAAAAAACCGTGAAGTCTTTGTAGATAATTTCTTTTTTTGAGTATGATCTTTTCTTATGAAAAAGCTTTATATTTTAGACCGTAAACATTCGTCTGATCACCTTTTATTAACAGCTGCAGCCTCTACAGAAGAAGGCTTGGAGCAATTTTTGAATACTCATAAAGAAGTAGGTAAAATTTACCTAGCTGATTGCATCCAAATAGAAGAAATTGATGGCTATAAGATCCATTTAGTAAAAGAGAATCAAAAATGCCAACAATCTGAAAAGCTCTTTTTCATCCACTTAACTGCCAAGACAGCAAATAGCCTTTTTTACCAAGAGGTGAAAACCTTTGTTATCGACGTATCTGAAGCAAAAGCAATAGAGAATCTTAAAAGACGGCTTAACACCGGCTTGCAAGAAGAGCTCGAATTTTGCGACTCTATTATAATAAAGAAGATTGAGCAAGTATCAGATTACTTTGTGTCTTTGGAAAAACAGACTTCAAATACATTAGCATATTTTCAAGATGATATCCAAAAAATGCAATCCTACTCTGATAAATTTGTACAAGAACGGGGCTGGAACGCTTTTCATACTCTAAAAAACTTGATGATCGGCCTCATGGTTGAATCTTCTGAACTCATAGAAATCGTTCAGTGGATGAATGATCAAGAGATTGAAGCAATCAAAGAAAATAGCTCTAAAATGGAGCATCTCAAAGAAGAAATCGGGGATGTTTTTCACTACTTTCTTCGAATATGCTCTAGTCTAAACATCGATCCAAAAGAAGCCTTCTGGGAGAAAATCAAAAAAACCGAAGCCAAATACCCTAAAGAGCTCTGTCAAGGCAAACGCGATAAATACACAGAGTATGAAAATTTAAAAAAAGAATTTAAAAAAAGCTCTACTGATAGATAATCTTTACCTCTTTCCTTCTGGAAATCTTATAAGATTGTCATATACACTATTAGTATTTGTTGCTGACTAGGTCTTTTGGATGCATAAAAAATTTTCTTTGCTTTTTCTTTTGCTGTTTGCGATTGTCTCTATCCAGTGCGGAGCCTCTTTAGCTAAGCAGCTTTTTCCTCAAATAGGTGTGGCAGCCACCACTTTTTTACGGGTATTTTTTGCCTCTTTAGTACTGATTCCTCTATTTCGTCCGTGGAGAGAAAAGCTGACCCTAAGTCAATGTAAAACTGTTTTTTTATATGGCTTATCTTTAGGCCTCATGAACTCCTTATTTTACCTTTCGTTGAATAAACTTCCCCTCGGCATTGCCGTTGCTCTTGAATTTACAGGCCCTCTAGCTGTAGCTTTAGTAAGCTCTAGGAAAAAGATCGACATTCTTTGGTCTTTTCTTGCCTGCATGGGCTTAGTCATCATCTTGCCTATTTTTGATCTTAAAAATAGCGTTCTTGATCCTTTAGGTATAGCCTATGCCCTAGGCGCTGGTTTTTGCTGGGCGATGTACATGATTTTCGGTAAAAGTGCGCAAAACTCCGTTTCCGGAAAAACTTTAGTTTCTATTGGAATGGGATGTGCAACTCTTGCAAGCTTACCTATTTTGTTTTGCTCTCAAGGATTTCATATCCATATACCTTTACAAGTTCTCCCCTTGGCATTTTTTATTGCGGTTTTGTCTAGCGCCATACCTTACTGTATTGAATCGTATGCGCTAAAAAAGCTCCCTTTAACAACTTTTGGCATTTTGATGAGTTTAGAGCCTGTAGTCGCTGCATTATCTGGGCAAATGCTACTTAGCGAATCACTCACAAATTTGCAGTGGGCTGCAATTTCTTGCATCATATTTGCTTCTGTAGGCAGCATATCTACTAAACAAGAAACTCTAATCAAAGAAAAAAATTAATAAATTTATGACTATTTCCTCCATATCAACTTTTGCTAGAGCGATCTTATTCGACTGCGATGGCACTTTGATCAATACAGAGCATGCCCACTTTCTATCTTGGGAATATGCTCTTAAGCAACTTGGAAGCTCTCTAACCATCGATGAATACGCCACATGTGTGGGGCGAAGTGAAGATTCTAGCGGCGATATTTTATCTAAAAAGCTTGTAGGATTTACTAAAGAAGACCTTCTTAGAATCAAAAGGGAGCATTTTTTAAAGACCCCATCTTCTTCATTAACTCCCATCACAGACACTGTCAACTTTCTAAAAAATTTGGCTGAAAACCGCGACAAATGGGGCATCAAGATCGGAGTCTGTTCAGGAGCTCCAAGAAATCGTTTGCTTTCTCATCTCAAGCTATTAGAAATCGATCACCTGCTTGATATTGTTCTTTCAGGATGTGATGATCTAGATGAGTATAGTGATCCTGAAGGGGTAAATAAACCAAAGCCCTATATCTACCAGCACGCTATGAAAATTTTAGAAGTAACTCCTGAAGAAACCATCGTGATAGAAGATAGCGATGTAGGGGCGCTAGCTGGTGTTTCTGCAGGCTGCTTTACAGTAGTAATACCCCAAGAATTTTCAAAAAATCACAACTTTAGCAATATCCACTTCCAAACAGACTCTTTAGCAAAGATCGACATAGAAGATTTCTTACGTCTTCCGTTCGCTAAATACGTATAAAGTTGTGAAAAGCTGCAGCTCATTTTTAGATTGGCTGCAGCTTATACATAAAGCTCAATCTTCTTGATAAAGCCCTTTAATCTCCTGAACTACTGTTGGATCTGCAAGAGTGGTTTGATCTCCAATCACTCTACCTTCAGCGATATCTCGAAGTAAACGTCTCATGATTTTACCGCTTCTTGTTTTGGGTAAATCACAGATAAATAGAATTTTTTCAGGCTTTGCAAAAGAGCCGATCCTCATAGCAACATGCTTTTTTAAAAGATCTTCTAGTTCATCTGAGCCTGTAGCTGTCTCTTTTAGGCTAACAAAAGCGGTAATTGCTTGTCCTTTAATCGGATGAAATACACCAATCACCGCAGCTTCTGCCACAAGGTTGTAATCGACTAAAGCGCTCTCGATTTCCATCGTGCCTAAACGGTGCCCACTTACATTAATCACATCGTCTATTCTACCGCTGATCCAAAAATAGCCATCTTCATCACACATAGCTCCATCACCTGTGAAATAACGCCCATCTTTCCAATAGGTATTTTGATAACGAACCGGATCTTTGTAAATCCCTCTGAGCATTGAAGGCCATGGAGAACTAATCGTTAAATATCCTCTAGAGGCTCTTTGTCCTTGTTCATCAACGATGACAGCATCAATTCCAGGAAGAGCTCTAGTTGCACTTCCTGGCTTTAAAGGGCCATGACCTTTTATTGGAGCTATCATAATGCTTCCAGTTTCTGTTTGCCACCAAGTGTCTACTACTGGGCATCGATTTGAACCTATGTTCTCAAAATACCACATCCATGCTTCCGGATTGATTGGCTCTCCCACAGAGCCTAAAATGCGCAAAGAGGAAAGATCAGCGCCATGCGGCCACGTTTCACCCCACTTCATAAACATTCTAATAGCCGTAGGTGCTGTATATAAAACCGTGATCTTGTACTTTTCAATCATCTTCCAAAAACGATCTTTTTGTGGATAGTCAGCAGCCCCTTCGTAAAGAAACACACTCATGCCATTAGAAAGAGGCCCATAAACTACATAGCTATGCCCAGTAATCCAGCCTACATCTGCTGTACACCAATAGATATCATCTTCTTGGATATCAAAAACAAGACGAGTAGTCGTGGTAACAGAAACCATATAGCCGCCTGTAGTATGAACAATACCTTTAGGCTTGCCTGTAGTACCTGAAGTATAGAGAATGAATAAATCATCTTCTGCGTCCATCATCTCAGCTGATGCAAATTTAGCCTCTTTCATTAGCTCATGGTACCAAAGATCTTTGGATGAATTCCAATGAACGCTTTCATGTGTGCGTTTAATGACTACAACTTTTTCAATCGAGTTTGTGTTTTCTATCGCCTGATCTGCGGTTTGCTTTAAGCAAATATGCTTACCTTTTCGATACGTTCCATCTGCTGTGATCAAAATTTTAGCGCCAGCATCTTCTATTCTATTTTGTAATGCTTCAGCAGAAAATCCGCCAAAAATCACCGTGTGAATCGCGCCAATACGACAAGAGCTCAGCATAGCCACAACAGCTTCAGGGATCATGGGCAAATAAATAGCGATTCGATCCCCTTTTTTTACCCCAAGCTTCTTTAAAACATCGCTAAACCTAGAGACTTCTTCGTAAAGCTCTTGGTAGCTCATACAGCGCTCTTCTCCTCTTTCACCTTCCCATATCAGCGCTTTTTTTAAAGCAGTTGGCGTACCTAAATGGCGATCTAGGCAATTATACGATGCGTTCAGTTTTCCATTTTCAAACCACTTTGCATGAGGAATATTCCAGCTAAGTATGTTTTCCCAAGGAACAAACCAGTCTATAGCTTCTGCTTGCTCTGCCCAAAATTCCAAGCGATCTTCATGAGCTTTTTTATATAAAGCTTCTATTTGCAAACTATCGCTTTCATGGTTTAAAGAAGAAACAGTCACCGAATCTTTTAGAAATGTATCGCTCAAATCTACCCCACGATTTAAATATGTGCTTTAGACGAGTATAAAGCAAAATCTTAAAAAGTAGTAGTGAGTATTGAAAAGTTTTCCCGAGAGTTGTTGCTAAAAATGTCCTAAAATAAAGAAACTCCTTTGCTGTCCGGTAAGACAAACTAAGGAGTTTTAGATACGCGAACGCAATTGGTCAGGGTATAACAAC
>VGMA01000103.1 GCA_016866575.1 Chlamydiota bacterium | reverse complement strand
TCTAGTGTCATTTTTGATGCTTTAGAAAGCGGCAAAAGTAAAAAAGCCGATATCGTGATTGTTGATACAGCGGGTAGACTAGAGTCTAAAGAACATTTGATGAAAGAGTTAGATAAAATCTACCGGGTTATGAAAAAATTCGATCCTACAGCACCCCATGAAGTTTTGCTTGTTCTTGACGCTACTTTGGGGCAAAACATAAAGGATCAAGCGCTAAATTTCCATAAATACTCCCCTATTACCGGATTTGTTGTAACTAAGCTTGATGGCAGCTCTAAGGGAGGAATCATACTGCGTTTATATCGTGAAATGGGAATCAAGACAAAGTGGATAGGTCTTGGTGAAGCAGCAGATGATCTACTTTCTTTTGATGCTGAAAGATACGTTGAGGCTCTTTTCTCATGAAAGATCAACTCATCCGCTACCTCAAAGAAAACTTTTCGCAAAATGCGATGGTATTTCTTCCCCATTTTCAAACAAAGAAAGTGGAAAAAAAGGGTGAAGTTGAAACAAGGCCACTACCTGATTTATTGATCACAAAAGCGGTAATACCGAAGGCTAAAGAGCCAATCAAACCTAAAATTGCTCCTATTGTTTTAGAAAAACCGAAGGTGGAGCAAGTTAAGCAGCCTTCTTCTAAAATGGCGCTTATCCTCAAAGAAGTAGCCCCTCAACTATTTTTGCATAAAGAAGTTCCTAGAGATGATTTGGCCAAACAAATTAAAACACAATTTCAGCTACCTAAATACCCTGTTTTTTATACAAAAAGCTTAGAACCTCATCGCGTTTTTCTAGAAAATATCGCCGCAGCACTCAACTCTATCACAGGTTCATCAAGGCTTATCGATATTGAACCGCTAGAAAAGCACAATCTTTTTCAAGAAGGCCCTTTTACTTTTATATTCGCTCCTGATGTTGTGATCTTTTCTTCGCCTGATTTAATAGCTCATTTTAAAGAAGTTCCGGCAACAAAGAAAAAATGGCTTGGAAAAGTCCCTCTATTTTTACTTTCAGATCTCAATTTGTATAAAAAAGATCACAATCTCAAACGCAGCCTCTGGTTAGAATTGAAAGCATGTATGCAACAGTCATATTAGACAAATCAATCGACACTCCTCTAGAATATTTGGTTCCTGAGCACCTTGGCGATAAAATCACCGCTGGATCGCGTGTGATTGTCCCTTTAAAAGGAAAACCTGTTTCTGGAACGGTGCTCATTCGCCATAATGAGAAAATTTTCGATTCCCCTCTACCGATTGCTGAGCTTTCGTCTGAATCCCGATTTTTTAGTGATGATCTATTTCGTTTAGCAGAATGGATGAGTAAATACTATGGGGCATCGCTAAGAAAAACCTTACTTTGCATGATACCAGCTATCGTCAGAAAAAAAACAAAAACTGACGAAGAGCTAGAAATCGAAGAAGATGAATTCTTTTTGCAAGAAAAAAAGAGCCTTAGTGAAGAGCAGCAAAAAGCTTTTGACGCGATCATCAAAACGCTCCATGATGGAATCTTTGCTCCTCACTTACTTTTTGGAGTGACAGGTAGCGGAAAAACAGAGATTTACCTGCAAGCTATCCAAGAAGCGAGAAATCTAGGTAAGGATGTGATTTTACTCGTACCTGAGATTTCACTGACTCCTCAAACCATTGAACGGATCAAATCCCGTTTTTCAGAAAAAATTGCCATCTTACACCACCGTCTACACAGTAAAGAGCGCTTTGCAACATGGCATAAAATCAAAGAGGGAGAAATTCACATCGTTGTGGGCGCACGGTCTGCTATTTTTTCCCCACTGAAAAATTTGGGTCTTATCATTGTCGATGAAGAGCAAGAGGGCTCTTATAAACAAATGGAAGACACTCCATGCTATCATGCAAGAGATATCGCGATTGTACGTGCAAAATTTGCTAATGCGACAGTTTTACTAGGGAGCGCAACCCCTTCGATAGAAAGTTTCTACAACGCCCAAAACCACAAATACATTCTCCATACCCTTTCATGCCGTCCTAAAGGGGCTATGCCTCCTAAAATCCGCATTGTTGATATGCAATCAGAAAGAGAAAAAGCTCAAGGCTTTTCTCTATTTTCTATTCCACTTCTACAAGGGATCGAGCAGAGGATCAAAAAAGGAGAACAAGTTCTCTTATTTCTCAATCGCCGAGGTTATTACTCTTGCCAAAAGTGTGAGCACTGCGATGAGGTAATACGCTGCAAAAATTGCGATATCACTTTAACCTTTCACAAAAAAGAAAATGAGCTCTCGTGCCATCTTTGTGGTTTTACCATGTCGCCACCTCCTACTGTATGCCCTTCTTGTCATCGTGAAGCTGCTTTCAAATATAAAGGTCCCGGAACAGAGCAAGTAGAACGTTCGCTCCACAAAATTTTCCCAGAAATACGCACCCTCAGAATGGATCGCGACACCACCAAAAAGAAAGAAAGCCATGACGTGATTTTCAAAGAATTCAGAGCCGGCAAAGCGGATGTGCTTATCGGGACACAAATGATCGCTAAAGGGCTCCATTTCCCCTCAGTAACGCTTGTAGGGGTGATATCTGCAGATAATGGCTTGATGGTTCCTGATTTTCGTAGTCACGAGTCTTGCTTTCAGATCTTAACTCAGGTAGCAGGAAGATCTGGGCGCTCTTCTTTAGAAGGTGAAGTGATCTTTCAAAGCTCTTTTCCTTCCCATCCTGTAATTCAGTTTGCAGCAAAAGAGGCTTACAAAGAATTTTTCGACGAAGAGCTCTCAAGTCGTGAAGCGCTTTCATTTCCTCCTTTTGCACAGTTTGCAAAACTTGTGCTGTCAGGAAAAAATGAAGAGAAAACCAAAGCTGAAACTGAAAAGCTCCACAAAGAGTGCAAGCAGGTGCTCCCTTCTTCATGCATACTCTATCCCCCCATCCCTTGCGGACATGCCAAAATCAATACCCGCTACCGTTTTCAATTTTTGATCAAAGGGCCTAAAGGAACAACGATTGCATCCAAAATTGCGCCGCTGCTGCAGAGTAGAAAACGTCCTTATGGCATCCACATCCTTTTTGATGTCGATCCACTCAACACATTTTTCTAATTTCTAAGATTAAAAAGAAATCCTTCCCTTTTTGCAAGGGAAGGATGATTTATTCAGCACTATGTTCAGGCTTCATAAGGGGAAAGAATAGAACATCGCGAATCGATGTAGCTCCCGTTATGATCATCACCAAGCGGTCTAATCCAATACCAACTCCACCTGTCGGAGGCATACCTTGATTCATTGCTTCAAGGAAATCTTCGTCAATAGGGTTAGCTTCTTCATCACCTGCAAGCAGCAATCTCTCTTGCTCTTCGAGCAAAGAGCGCTGGATGAGAGGATCATTGAGCTCTGAATATGCGTTAGTGATTTCCATTCCCAAGAAGAATGACTCAAAACGCTCTACAATCCCTTGAGCTTTTTCAGACGGTGATCTGTGATATTTGCATAAAGGGGTAGTCTCAATAGGATGATCTGTAATGTGATGAGGCTGTATCAAATGATGCTCAACAAACTCTTCAAAGAATGTGGCAACTAAAATCCCTCTTTTTGCTTTTTTGATCTTAGCAGGATCAACATCCGCTTTTTCAAGGAGGATTTTTCTCATCTCATCATCAGAGAGAGCATCTACATCATAGCCTGCGTATTTCTTGATACTTTCTTTCATAGTAAGACGGATCCAAGGAGTTTGAACATCCACTTCGTGCTCATTGCCTTTTCGGTCCTTTCTCACGCCGATTTTGGTTGTACCGTAAATCCCTTTAGCTACGTATGCGTAAAGCTCTTCTGTAAACTTCATGACATCATTGTAGTCCCAGTATGCAGCATATGCTTCAACCATGCTAAATTCAGGGTTGTGGGTAGCATCTATCCCTTCATTGCGAAACAGTCTTCCCATTTCATATACTCTTTGGAATCCGCCAATAATGAGCTCTTTTAAAGGTAGCTCAAGAGCGATTCTTAAATACATATCTTGTTTAAGAGCATTTAAATGGGTAGTAAATGGCCTTGCGTTTGCGCCCCCATAAACAGAGCTTAGTACAGGAGTTTCTACTTCTAAAAATTTGTGTAAGGTAAAATACTCTCTGATCAATGCAAAAATCTTGCTTCTCATCCTGAAGATTTCAAAAACTTCGGGATTAGCGATCAGATCTAGCCATCGTTTACGGTAGCGAATCTCTTTATTTTTTAGGCCGCTATATTTATCTGGAAGCGGCAACAAACTTTTTGACAAAAACGTCACTTCTTTGGCAAAAATTGTGAGTTCACCTTTTTGCGTACGGAAGACTTGCCCCTCTATACCTAAAAAATCTCCTAGATCCACCCATTTTTCTAAAAATTTGTGGGCTGTGACCTCTTGATCTTCAAGTAGACCTTTTACCTTCACTACTCCTCTATTGAAAAGAACTTGAATCCTTTCATTGCCTTCTTGAAGCTGCACAAAAATATTTGTTCCCATAGGACGTGAAAGCATAACGCGTCCAGCGATTCTTACTGCATGATCGCTAGTTTGTTTTGCGGTTTCAAAATCCAATGCTTCAGGAGGGTTTTTGACAAGATCCTCTACTGTAGTAGTAGGGTTGTAGCTATGCGGATAAGGTTCTACACCCAACTCAGCAAATTTGTTGAGTTTGGCTAAACGAATTTTATATTCGTCAAAATTAAAATATTCTGGTTCCATAAGCCTAAATTCTTCAATAGTTTCTATTAGTTGTCAAAGGATTTGTTATCTTGGCCTGATATTGAATCTTCTGCTAAAATAAATATATGCTAAGATTTAATTTAGAAGTTGATCCTTTTAAAAGTTTTTCCGGTCTAGCAACTGAAGATATGCTAGAATTAGCGCAAAATAGCACCTCTAACGGTTATAATCTTTTTTATTTCCCTATAATTAGACCTACCCAAGAAGAAATCGATACAATCACAAGCCTTTCCAAAAGCGCTTTACAAGCTACCGAAAATATATTTATCAA
>VGMA01000102.1 GCA_016866575.1 Chlamydiota bacterium | reverse complement strand
TGCGATCTTTAATTGATGATGAAAGACTTCGTGGAGATTCTATAGCAATAGGTGCGCCTGCTTCACGTATAGTCTCTTACATAGATGAAATAGAAGTTCTTTTTAATCCTAGTTATAAAAGGGAATGCGAGGATCTTTTAAGTAGAATCGATCTTGCGTATGCAGAAATCATGAGAGTGCCTTTAGCTCCACCGACAGCTCCTGCAGTACCTGCACCTGATCCAAGAGTCGATCTTTTGGCAGCACGCGTGGATGATTTAACTGCAAGGCTTGAAAGAAGAGATGAAGAGAATAGACGTCTTATGGCACAAATTGATGCATTGATGAGAGCTATGGGTGTAGGTGGTGGAAAGTGAGTATTAACTTTGAAAAAAGTTTAGAAGCCAAAGAGGGTATGCGAGAGGTGCTTGATGCAGCAGAAGCTTTTGCTCCCGTAGCAGCACCTATTGCAACTGCAGCTCGTGTAGTAGGCAATGTGGCTGCGGCGGTAATTACTCCTGTGGTAAATAATGTGTGTGGTTTTAATAGAGACACAAGAGCCTTTTGTGAGGGTTTAGCTAAGCCATTTAAAGACGTTGCAGAACGAATGGCATCTGTTCCTGATCCTCTTAGGACTGATTATGGTTTTTCCAGAGACGAGGCAAGACGTTTTGAAGAAGCGACAGGGGATGTATTTACAGCTGCCGCTGCAGCTATGCCGTTTATAAAAAGCACACCTATTCGAGTTTCGCACCAAGCAAAGTATGGAACTATGAATGATTCTTTTGTGGGAGCGCCTAAAGAGTATTGGGGCACTTTAAAAAGAGATTTAATTTTGGTTAGATTTGGAAAAGAAATGGATGCTGGATTTAAAACAACTGTTTGGTGGACAAATCCTGCAGAAATTAATCCCATAACTACTTTAGGAGAAGTTGAAGAATATGCGGCCATTCTTTCGCGTTGGGGTGGAAAGAGGACGCATGTTACTGTGGCTAAAATTCCAGCAGGTGAGCCGATACGATTTTTGCATGGACGAGCGGCACCTCAAACTGTTTTTGATCCTTTTGAATTTAAAGTAGGGGGAATGGTTCAGTATCAATTTTATGATTTTGATCCAAAATGGATTCGCGGGACAAAGCCATTAGTGCAACCTGCTTCAGGTCTATTTTGGACAAGACGTATGATTGTAGCTCCTGTTTTAGGTGATGAGGGGGATTTATCTGAAGAGGTTAAAGAGATTTCACCGGAAAGCTATTTTAGACATGCATGTGTTGATGTTAGGTCGGGATCGCTGTCTCTGGCTTTGCATGTTGCGGGAGATCAAATTACAGAGGCTTTAAATAGAATATCACAGGAAGAAGCGGCATTAAGAGAATTTCAAACGGAAGTGGCGGAACTGTGTGCTTATTTTAGAGCAGAAAGGGAAGGTGAAGCAAGGGCAAGAGATCGGGCCGCAATACAGGGAGCAATGTCTGATGCAGCAGTGGCAGCTTTAGCGTTTGGATGCCCAAGGCTCGGAGTTTTATTTCAGGCAGGGCATCAGATGATGCGATTAGAAGGTGCTGTAGAGCAGGTTCGAGGCATAAAAGATTCGGCATCGATGGATGGTGCAATTGCTATTGGATCGCTTGCGGGAGCAGGCGCTTCGATGGTCAGCGTGTTTGCTAGGTTGGACAATAGTCCATCAGATATGTTTGGGCCCCTGATGGAACAAATGGGGCAGTACAGCGCTATTTTATGTGGACAAGTGCAAGAGATTTGTAGGCAGGTAGCTTCTTTTCATGCAGAGACCATGTGGGAATTTGGAAGGGCGCGAAATGAGCTATTTACGATGTATGAAGAGCTTAAGGCGATTCAACTACAAGTGACAAAAGAGACTGAATTTTTAAAGCAGGATGTGACTATTGGATTTCTTCGGGTACAAAGAGAGCTTGATCTTTTTGCGAGAGAAACTAAGTATCAGATGCAAGAACTTAGATTAGAAGAACTAAGAAAAGTTGAAGATGGGATCAACCATTATGAGTTCGGCGCGGTGCCTTTGGATAAGGTAAGATCGTGGGCTGCCACTCTAGAAAGATGGATGTCAAATTCACCTTTTAAATCTGCAGCAAAAATTAGATCTTTAGCAGAAGTCGCTAAAGCAAAAAAGATCATTGAAATTGAAGATTCTGAAATGGAAGTTCTTATCAATCTCGACACTTTAGAAGCTTTGCTTCCTGCGTATACAGCTGTTTTAAAAATACTTCGAGAGGCGTGGGCTGTTTATGATCCGGAAGGAAAACTTTGGCAAAAAATGGTTCTTGATCCTATCAAGGCCTGTGAAGTCGTATCCGATAAATTAGAAGAAAAGCGCGTTCTTATCGAAGAGACATTTGTAGAAAATGCCGAGATGCTCGGATCATTTCGAGAGCATTTTACTTCCTATAAAACGCAAATTACCAGGATCCGACGAAGCGTGGAAGAAAAAAAAGCAGAGATTAAAGAGATGTCTTGCGTTATGAGAACCGCTGAAAAGTTTGGCGAAGCAGCAGCTAAATTAGATGCAAGCGAGGGCCTGCTTGCAGATAAGTTGCAAGCATTGATTGCGGCACTTGCCGCACGAAAGTAATAAAATAAAATGGAGAATAAAAAATGATACACTTTCCAGCAGTAGCAGTAAAAAATATTATTGAATAGTTAACTCTAGAAGAGCAGGTTGTTATTGAAGAAGCTTTGTATCTTAAATCCAAATTGTTGGCTACTAGAGGGGCTATTAAAATGGCAGCGGAATCTATTTCATGTTTTCCAGGTAATTTTGATAGAAAAAAGCAGTGTAGGCTATATGAAATTATGGCAGAGTCTTATATTTTTAGTGCAGTGGGTAAGGCGCTTTCTTCGGAACAAAAGATTACACGTCTTTTTTACATTATTTTAGATCTTCCAAGAGAGATGCAAGATTTTTGTCATTCACACTTAATTTCGCAGCTTGTTTGTTTTTATCCAGGACGAAGAGAATTAACTTTTTCACTGTTGGGTGAACTGGTTAAAAGAAGGGAATTTTCTGTGATTCATGAGGCGATTGATTGGAGTAGAAAAATCGATCCGACAATGTCTGCTAGACTAACATCTTTGATTTCTAAAAATAAAAGACTCAGAGGTAAGTGAGACATTATCAAGAATGGGGTCACTTTCTGATGTCGCTTGACACGCTGAACAAATAAATTTATTCTTTATATTCTCTTAATTTCTTAGAGGGTTTAAAATTGGTTTTTTTCATGGAGGAAATATGTTTGCTGTTTGTGGCTTGGTTTCACGTAATGCGAGCTCATTTTGTTCATTGGGTTCAGTTAGATTGGGACAATATTCTTCTATCAAAACTCCCGAAGAGCTTTTGAAAGGTCTTGAAAAGGCTTCTGAAATAGCTCGAAAAACAATCAAAGACCTACAGGAATCAAAAAATGAAAAAATAATTAAGAATTCACATCCTATTGACTCTCTAAAGCATCTTGCTAAGAAAGAGCATTTTTGAATTTTTTTCATAACCAGAGCGTGCGAAATCAACTTTGAAACCGAGGTTTTTGTAAAAGTCTTCCGCTTCCCAATCCATGGTGTTGATAGATAATATTTTGCAGTCTGAATCTTTTGCAAACGCTTCCGCTTTTTGCATGAGTAAAGTGCCGATTCCTTGATGTCTTAAATTTTTGCTAACCCAGAGCTGGCTGATATACATAGATTGATAACATATCTCTCCATGACAGCCAGCCAAAACGATACCTTGAGCATTTTTATAAAAAAATCCAAAAGGTTGAACTTGTAAAGCTATTCCTTTGACTTCTATTGCATTCTCGGAAATTCCATTTGTAAGTGCTTCAACTTCATTTGGAGAAGGGTTTTTTGTAAATTCTAATTCATACATGTGTTATTTTAGAACCTCTATATCATAAGGGTTGATCATATGAAAAGACGCGCATTTTTACAAAACAAATTGTGGAGAGATAAAGCAATTGATCTCATGCAAGAGTTAAAATCGATCATTCACTGGCAACGCCTAACGGATGCAGAATATGATTATCAATTGAGGCAAAAACTTCTTGAGGAATCTAGAGAAGTTTGCAGAGCGAATTCAAAGCAAGAATTGATGCAAGAGTTAGCCGATGTACTAGAAATCATTGAAGCTCTTAGTGCCGCCAATAAAATCCCTTTTGAGGAAGTTAAAACGATTCAACTTAAAAAAAAGGCGGAAAGAGGGGGATTTGAAGGACGCAAATTTGTTACGATAGCAGAACATCTTGAAGGAAGTTTTGGCGAAAAGTATTGTCTTGCTGACCCAGAAAAATATCCTGAAATTTCTGAAACTAATTTGAAAATGATAGATCAGGTGTAGACGATACAGGGATAAAAATATGATTGAAATTAGAAAATATCATTCTGAGGATGTGCAAGCTCTTGCAAACATTTACTTCAATACAATTCACAGAATTAATATTCAGCACTATACGGAAGAGCAAGTTGATGTGTGGGCTCCAAAATCTAGTTTGGAAACAGAAGGTTGGGCTAAGAAGTTTTTAAGGACAAAACCTTTCATTGCGGTTATAGGAACCAAGATTGTTGGTTTTGCTGAATTTGAACCGAATGGTCATATAGATTGTTTTTATTGTCATCATGATTGGATTGGCAAGGGAGTTGGAAAAGCTCTAATGAAGGCGATTTTTGAGAAGGCGCGAGAATACAAAGTGGATACAATTTTTTCTGAAGTGAGTATTACGGCAAAGCCATTTTTTGAAAAGCAAGGTTTCAAAGTTATTGCTGAGCAAACAGTAGTCAAAAAAGGTGTAGAGCTTATCAATTACAAAATGGAAAAATGTCTGTCTTTAAATCATAATCCATAAAAAATGAGAGATTTTCTCTGTCCCACTTTTGTCCCACTTAGGCACAAAAACTCACCAAAGACTACCACAGATCACTAAAATCAAAATCCTTCTAGAGCCTTATCGGCATTGTTGTTATGATCGGTAGCGTGTCGTGATTTGTAGTGCCGGGGGGTGACTGTTAATCTATTCATCGCAGGTTCGATCCCACCAGCCGGAGTTTGTAAGCCAG
>VGMA01000101.1 GCA_016866575.1 Chlamydiota bacterium | reverse complement strand
GCCACAAAGACTACATTCTTTCTATGCAGCAAATTCTTGAAACCTCTCGCAATACCTACCCTGTGTTATGAAAAAAGTTGTCGTAGGGATGTCAGGAGGGGTTGACTCCTCAGTTTCAGCGGCACTTCTTCTTGAGCAAGGCTACGAAGTGATGGGCCTTTTTATGAAAAATTGGGACGAGACCGATTGCCCGCAAGAAAGAGACTATCACGATGCGCTGCATGTTGCAGACACACTAGGCATACCTCTTTATACTGTGAATTTCACAGAAGAGTATTGGAATCATGTGTTTTCTAATTTGATTGAAGGTCTAAAAAAAGGGATTACCCCAAATCCTGATATTTTGTGCAATAAAGAGATCAAATTTCATCATTTCTTGGATAAAGCCCTTTCACTTGGAGCAGATTACCTAGCTACCGGCCACTATGCTAGAGTTGATAGCGAAGGAAGACTTTATAGAGGCTTAGATCCTAATAAAGACCAATCCTATTTTTTGCATGCGGTAGGACAAGAGGCATTTAAAAAAACCCTTTTTCCTATAGGGCATTTACTTAAGCCCGATCTTCGCCTGATTGCAGAAAAGAGAAATTTAATCACCCACAATAAAAAAGACAGCACCGGCATCTGTTTTATAGGTAAACGTAAATTTCCTGAATTTATCAAAAATTTTATATCATCCCGTAAAGGTTCCTTTCTTACTCCTGAAGGCAAGATACTCGGTTATCATGAAGGCGCTTGGAACTACACAATAGGACAAAGAAAAGGTTTAGGAATTGGTGGCGCTGGGGATGCTTGGTTTGTTGCTAAAAAAAATATTGAAGAAAACAGCGTTATTGTTGTTCAAGGTGAAGACCATCCTTTCTTATTTGCCCAAACACTTAGGGCTATTGAGCCTACTTGGGTTGCTGAAAAACCCCTATACCCACTTGCTTGCACAGCTAAAATCCGCTATCGCAGCGAGGATGTAGCATGTGTAGTCAAAGAAAATTTAGACAAAACTCTTTCTATAGAGTTTTTTTCCCCCCAAAGAGCTGTTACACCTGGGCAATCTATCGTTTTTTATCAAAATGATCTCTGTCTTGGTGGCGCAATTATTCTTTGAATCCCCAATTAATCACTAAATAGTGTATTATATTAACGATTATTAATTGAGGGTATTACTATGAAGAAAATTTATTTAACTGCTATTCTAGTTTTTACTATTATTACCTCCATTTTCTTCTTTTACTCCCCTAAAGAATCAGAAAGCTTATTGGCTTCTACTAGCTCTTTTTCGATCCAGTTTCCTAATGAGCCTACGATTGTTTCCAAAGACCTCCCTGTACCGGGACAAAGCATTGTTCTACCCTACACAGAATATAAACATGGAAACTACTCTGTAAGCTTTACCACTTTACCTAAAAGCTGGACGAAATGGAGCTCTTCCATGGTCTTGGGAGGAGCCTTAAAAGTGATTCTTCCTTCGTCAGCAAGCCTTTTTCATAAACATTCCAGTAAGTGTAGCAGCTTTCCCGCTCTAGACTACGAAGCAAGCTGTCCTGAAGGGATGCTATTGGGAAAATTGATCCTTGTGGGAGATAATCTCTATAAAGTTGAAGCGATTTACCTTTTAGAAGAAGAAAAGGCTTTAGCTGAGCAGTTCATCAACTCTTTTGCCCCTAATCTAGAAGGATAAAGACTTTTTAGATCCCTTTTCGGCGATCTAGCAGTCCATTAAAATTTTTATTCTATGGATTTGACCGCTTAAAAGGCAATTTAGTGAAAAAACTATTTTTCACTTCCTTCTTCCGACATCACGTTGAATCTTTGGTAGATACCAAGGCATACTAAGAAAATCGCTGCTGCTAGAAAGAGTGTAATTGGGTAAAACAGATTTCTAACATCACTTTTAGCCGTCTGAATGGTCAATACTAGCCCCTCTAGTGCCATAGCTGTCACAATGATAATCACAAATTTGGTAAGAGTCTTGCGCACTTCAAAAGGTTTTCTTCCTTCACTATTTTTACAAACCTCTTCAATCATTAAGTACTTACACACATCAATTACTGCAATTGAGAAAACGATAAATGCCACCTCATCGAGCAATCTATAGATAGAAAAATTGTCAGAGAAGAGCTCATCGATAATATTCCAAATGGCTGCACCAAAAATCCAGATCGCAATAAAATAAAGGCAGCTACAGCCTACTATATAACCCACATTTGTGATCGAATTGACAATAGACACCAATTTTTGGTTATGAAACTTAGCCATAAGTTGTAAAATTTCCCTCTTTACCCTACAATGATCTCTTTATTGCAGTATATATATGGATAAATCAACAAAAAAAAATTCCTCTACTGAACTTTTACTAAGACTCCAAGAAGAGTTTCCTGACAGTTCAAAAAATACATTGAAATCTTGGATCCAAGATAAACGGGTTGTTATTAAAGAAAACGGGAAAATTGAGCTCTTACCTAGACGCCGGTTTATCCACGAAAAACTAGAAGTACTTTACGAAGACAAGGATTTGATCGTTGTAGACAAAGCTTCAGGTCTTTTAACAGTTGCTACAGAAACAGAAACTGTCTACACCGCTCATGCGATGTTAAAAAAGTATTTAAAACCTGTTCGCCCCCACCCTGTGCATAGATTAGATCGAGATACCTCAGGAGTGTTAGTATTCTCCAAGAACCCAGCCACAACCGAATATCTTAAAGAAGAGTTCTTTCATCACAGAATCCAAAGGCAATACCTAGCCCTAGTTGATGGCGATCCCCCATCACAAGGAACATGGGAAAACTACATCTACGAAGATCGAAATTTGGTCATGCAGATTACAGACAATCCTAAAGAGGGAAAGCTTGCTATTACTCACTTTGAAAGAATCGGCATTTTTGCAAACTGCCCCCTTTTACGTGTAAGACTTGAGACGGGAAGAAAAAACCAAATCCGTCTACAAGCTAAAAATGCAGGTTGCCCAATAGTAGGTGATACTAAATACAGAGCCTTTAAAAACCCTTTGGGTCGACTCGGTCTTCATGCTGAACTTTTGGGATTTGTCCATCCAACGACAAAGGAAAATCTTCTCTTTTCATCAAGAATACCTTTTCCTATACTAAAAAAATGAAACGTTTATACAGAGATCGATTTGATCAAAAAATAGCTGGAATTTTTGGAGGGTTAGGTCAATATTTACAGATTGATTCTACCCTTCTTCGAATCATAGGAATCATTCTACTCTTTATTACAGCAGGTGGCATAGGACTAGCTTATCTAGTTTTATGGTATCTTCTTCCGCTTGGGCCACGCTCTTATATTCAAGCAAACTACAAAAGACTTTATAGGTCGAGACGAGATCGCAAAATTTCAGGCATTTGCGGAGGACTTGGCGAATACTTCAGAATCGATTCTAATATCATCCGTTTTGTGGTAGTTATTGCCCTATTTGCAACTGCCGTATTCCCCGTTTGTATCGCTTATATCATAGGCACTTTTATTATTAAGGAATCTCCAACATGAAAAAACCCACGAACATCATCCTTTTAGGGCCGCCAGGCTGTGGAAAAGGAACGCAAGCTAAATTGCTACAAAAAAAATTCAATCTAGTCCACATCTCCACAGGGGATTTGCTTAGACAAGAAGTAGCGGATAAAACAGAGCTCGGCCTACGCATTAAATCTATCATGGACCAAGGTCTATTTCCTACAAATGAAGAAGTAACTGAGGTGTTAGAAAATAGGATGCAAAAGCCTGACTGCGCTCACGGCATCATTTTTGACGGCTACCCTAGGACACTGCCACAAGCGGAATATCTTCAAACAAAACTTACCTCCAAACCGATTGTAATCTTGGTAAAAATTTCAGATGAGATCTTATCTGAAAGAATCTTGCTAAGAAGAAGCTGCCCAAAATGCGGCTCTATTTACCATTTAAAGTACAGCCCTTCAAAAGATGGCTACACATGCGATAAAGATGGAGAAGAGCTAATCCAAAGAAAAGATGACACCGCTCAGGTATTGAAACAAAGACTTGAGATGTATGACACCCTAACAAGCCCTCTTGTCGATTTTTATAAAAGACACTCTCTTTTACATGAAGTTGTAGCTGACCACTTCACAATCGATGAAATTTTCGCTAAAATCTTAGAAATCATCGAAAGAACACATCAATAAATTTAAGAGCCGATTCAAGTAAATCGGCTCTTACAAGCCCTTATTTTTGTGTTAAATTAATATATAAATCACTCAAAATCAGGTCTTTTGCTAATTCAAACACGTAAGACAACTTTACGAAATACCGATTATACCACTTAATATGCCCAACCACTTCTCGTAGATTTCCTGAAAGAAGAATCTCTTTTTCATCGATAATTGTTTTTAGTTGAATATCCAAACTAGGTTGCTGCTCTTTGACAGCTGTTTCACACAAACTCTTCGCTATATCGATTTCTTGCTGGCGAATACTATACTTTTCTTGTACACAGCACCAATTTTCAATCTGCTCTTGCAATTGCGGAAATTGCTGATAGACAATATCCATCGTTTTTTCCTCTGGAATCATCACATTTTGCTCACAAAAAAGCATAATCGAACTGATTACCTGCTGCATCGCCTGAAGATCATCTTCTAGAGAATGAATTAAAGATCTAAATTCATTCAATAGACGTGTTTTGTCTTTATCTAGCAAAGGGTCATTTTCCAAAATATTGAATGTTTCTGCCACTATTTTTAAAATATCAGACTTGCGATTAGCTATCTTGACCCAAAGAGCATCTGTTGCAAAACGTGGTAGTTCAATGGTAATTTGGCTAGCAATTTCGTCGAGATCTTGTATTGGTTTTGATAATAGCTGAGAAGGCATCTTCTTAATTCCTGAATCTATGATATAGACAAAAAGCTGCTGGATACTGCTGATTGCTTCTGCTTGCTCTTTTCTCCATTTCAACTTATTTTCTACTTCCTCAACACTTCCTTCAATTTTTTCATATTCGCTTCTAACCCAGTCATACATTTGCACACTAAATCTTGGGAGCTGATCCTTACGAGCTTGCTCAATTACTAATTCTGCTTTTGCTATATGATGAAAAATTGGATAAAAGCTATTTTGGCGCATTTG
>VGMA01000100.1 GCA_016866575.1 Chlamydiota bacterium | reverse complement strand
TGAGGACATCGCCATCTCTTGGCTGTACAATGACCAGGCCCGGCATCGCTTGTAAAAAGCTGATGTCGTAAATGCCGTGGTGGGTGCTTCCATCTGCAGGAGATAGACCGCCTCTATCTAAAGCTAAAAGAACAGGCAGTTCTTGAAGGCAAATATCTTGAAAAAGGTTGTCAAGAGCTCTTTGTAAAAAGGTTGCGTATATGCTTACAACGACGTTTTTCTTTTTTTGGTAAGCAAGACCTGCAGCAAATGTGACAGCATGACCTTCAGCGATACCCACATCAAAAGAGCGTTCAGGGAAAGTGTCAAAAAAGTCTGTTAGGCACGCCCCGTGAGGCATAGCTGGTGTAATTACCACAAGATCAGGGTCTTTCTGACCCATTTTTGTAAGATAATCGCCGAAAATCTTAGGAAAGGTTAAAGAAGTAGCAGCTTTTTTATGGAGATTTCCCGTTTCAACATCAAAACATCCTACGCCGTGGTAAAGAGTTGGGTCTTCGGCCGCTTTAGGCATGCCGTGACCTTTGGTCGTCGTTGTATGGATTAAAACAGGTCCTTGAATGTTTTTAGCAGAGTTGAAAGCATCTGCTAAGGCATTTACGTCATGTCCATCTACAATACCGATGTAATTGAGGCCAAAATGCTCAAAAAAAGATATTTTCGTATCAGGTATTTTGGTGGGCATGATCCGCTTCAAAGCAGCTTCAAGAGCATTCTTGTTTTGCTTTACGTAATTTCTAAGGCACTCATTGATATTGCCCGTGCTCTCTGAAATAAACATGTTGTTATCATTAAGAACAATGATGAATCGAGAAAGTGAGGAAGGGATGTTGTTGAGAGCCTCTAAGGTCAGACCACAAGAAAAAGCAGCGTCTCCTAAAACAGCGATGACATATTCATCAGATCCACTAAGATCTCTAGCATGAGCGACTCCTAAAGCAAGAGATAGTGCAGTTCCTGCATGCCCTGCGTAGAAGTGGTCATGAGCAGATTCTTTAGGACTTGCAAAGCCGCATAGACCCTGATACTGCCTAATAGTAGGAAATTGTTCATTGCGCCCTGTTAAAATTTTATGGGCGTAGGTTTGATGGCTTGTATCGAAAATGATTTTATCAGTAGGAGAGGAAAAAACTCGATGAAGAGCCACTGTAAGCTCTACTGAACCAATATTGGAAGCTAAATGCCCCCCTTTTTCTGAGAGCACCTGAAGAATTCTTTCTCTTACATCTTTGCATAAAGAGCTAAGTTGATGTTCAGCGAGATTTTTGATCTCTGTGAAATTATCTAATTTCATAAGCCTGCATTTGAGGGCGTTCATTTTCGTCGAGCAAGAGATCGTTTTGTCGATTCTTGATCAACACTTGTACTTTTTTCTCCGCGCTTTGGAGCTGTTTTGAGCAAAAAGCGACTAAGCGGTCAGCTTCTTCGTAAAGAGATAGAGCCTCTTCAAGAGGTAGAGCTGCAGAGTTCATCTTTTCTAAGATAGCTTCAAGACGTTTAAACGCTTGTTCAAAAGAAATATTGTCAGTCATTGGTACCTATAACATTAGCGGTTACATAGCCGTCGTGGAAAAGCAGGGTAATATTCTCGTGAGCCTGAAGTCCTTGTCTTGCCATAATAACCGAATTCTTGTTTTCTCGAAAGGGAATGCAATACCCTTTTTTTAAAACAGTTTTTGGATTCATGGATTGTAGATGAGAATTTAGCGAAGTTAGCGCCAATTTTTTATCGTGTATAATTTTTTCTATCACAGATAAGCGCTTTGAAAAGGTTAGAAGCCATTTCTTTTTTTCCTCTAGACTACGTTGAGGATTAAGGGCGTCTAAGGCTTTTTTAATTTTTTCAAGCCCTGCTTGCTTTCTTTCGATTTGCAAAAGAATATTTTGATAAAGATCATGGGAAATATCATCAACTTTTTGCATCTTCAGGTCTAAAAATGCGTAAGGGGATGAGAGCAGGGGATGGGAAGAGAATTTTTCAAGAGCTGTTTTGTCATGTCTAATTCTTTGGACAAGGTTTCTTGCTATTTGCCCATAAAAGCCCCTTAAGTTTTCAAAAAGGCGGCTTCTTTCTTGAGATATGAGTTCAGCAGCAGCAGAAGGGGTTGGAGCTCTAACATCTGCAACAAAATCAGAGATGGAATAATCTGTTTCATGTCCTACAGCAGAAACAACAGGTATTTTAGATCTAAAGATTGCCTCAGCGACAATTTTTTCATTGAAGGGCCATAAATCTTCTAATGATCCACCTCCGCGACCTACAATCAAAACATCGGCAAGCTGAAAGACATTCATTTCATCAATAGCTCGAGCGATTTCGATTTCAGCTCCTTTTCCTTGCACGCGCACAGGGTGTAAAATTAGGTGGAATTTTTTCAATCTTCGGCTAAGGACATTGAGAATGTCTTGAATCACAGCTCCTGTAGGGCTAGTAATGACTCCAATCGTCTTTGGAAAAGCAGGTAGAGGTTTTTTGATTTGAGGATCAAACCAGCCTTGCCTTTCTAGCTCAGATTTGAGTTGATGAAACTGTAAAAGCAATTCTCCAACACCGACATAACTGAGATTGTTTACCACAATTTGGTATGAGCCTTTTGGAGGATAAACAGTAATTTGTCCCTCAACGATGATCGTGTCACCCGCTTTTGGCTTTCTTTCCAACTTAGAAGCTGCCGTTTTGAATAATACTGCAGAGATCTGCGCTTCTATGTCTTTAAGGGTAAAATAAATGTGCCCTGAAGACTGCTCTCGTAGATCAGATACTTCACCTTGCAGGCGAACAAAACTAAAGCGGTGACCTAGGATATTTTTGATTTCCTGGGTTAAACCTGATACGGTCCATACTTGATTTTTTTCTAGCATAATCTTGGGATAAATCAACTCTTGAATATGTTACTGGAAATGGGTATTATTGGTGAAAAAAAAGTTTCTCCATGAAAAGAGCGATTATCGTTGCCAATTGGAAAATGCATAAAACGCAGCTAGAAGCAAAAGCGTTTTTAGAGGAAATGGCAAAAATGGATTTGCCATCAACGAAAGAAGTGTGGATTGCCCCTTCTTATACATCGATATCTGTTCTAGAAGAAATGAGAAAAAATTTGAATTTATCGATTCTCATAGGTGCTCAAAATGTTAATGAACATAATCTTGGAGCCTTTACAGGGGAAATTTCAGCAGCGCAGTTATCCGATGCTGGAGCAAAATTTGTCATTATTGGTCATTCTGAAAGAAGACATATCTATTTAGAATCAGACGCCATGATAGAAAAAAAGATTGCCCAGGCGCTAAATGAATCGATGATACCGCTTCTTTGTGTTGGTGAAACAGAAGATCAAAGAGCGCAAGGTGTGACTAAGAAGATTCTTAGCTTTCAAATTCGAGGGGCTTTAGGATCGTTTTCAAAAGAAGACTTACAATCTTTAGTGGTAGCTTATGAACCTGTGTGGGCAATAGGAACCGGAAAAATCGCTACCCCAGAAATCGCTGAAGAAGCCCATCAGATGATTAAAAAAGATTTGGCAAATATGTTCGGTGAGGAATTTACCGAAACAGTTCCTGTTTTATATGGCGGCTCTGTCAAAGCAGAGTCGATGCAAAATTTGATGAAACAGAGAAATATAAACGGAGTTTTAGTAGGTGGAGCTTCACTTGCTCCAGATACGTTTCAAAAGATTATCAACTATTAAAGGGTGTTATGGCAGTTTTATTTTATATCCTTGTTTTCCTCTTTCTCATTCTATGTGGACTACTTTGTCTTGTCATCTTAGTTCAAGAAAGCAAAACAATGGGTCTTGGAGCTTCGTTTGGCGGTGATGTTTCTACATCTATGTTTGGAACTTCGACTGCAGATGTCTTAAAAAAATTCACAGCGATCCTTGGAGCTGCATTTTTTATCTCCTGCTTTGTTCTTTCACTTTGGACTTCTGCTCTAGCTAGATCGCACCAGAGCGCCCCGCAAGTAACTATAGAGAGTGTTTAAGCAGCATGGTATTTCGACTTAGATATTACAAAGATCCTTGCCTTCGCGAGAAATGTCAACCTGTAAAAATTATCAATCAGGAAGTGAAGGCCTTTGCTAAGGAACTTATTGATACAATGATCGCCTACAATGGAGTGGGATTAGCAGCCCCTCAAGTAGGCAGCAATCAAAGAATTTTCATCGGAGCTCTAGCAGATGATGAAGAAGGGGAAGCTTTAGTCACTGCCCCTAAGGTCTATATCAATCCAAAAATTACCTTCTATTCTAAGGAAACGGTGGTGATGGAAGAAGGATGCATGTCCTATCCAGGGCTTTATCTAGAAATAAGAAGACCTGCTTTTATTGATATCGAAGCTTATGATGAAGATGGAAAATTCTTCCGATTAGAAAACGTTGGTGGTTGGTTTTCTCGCAATCTTCAACATGAATATGATCACCTCGATGGCGTTTTAACCATTGATTATTTAGGGCAAAGCAAAAGAAAAAACGTTCAAGCGCATCTAGATCAGATCGATCGCAAGTACAATTGTCCTTCAAGCGTTATCACTCAGCCAAGCGAAGTGAATAAGTATTTCACCTAATATATTGCATAGATTATAGATTTTATCCTCTTTATGTTTAGCCAATAAAAGCTAAATCTAAAGGGGATTGTCTTTTTTTTGAAAAAGCATCCACGCCCTTGATCATAAAAATCAAAGGCGTAGAAATTGTGCTTATTTTCCTGGAATCATATTGAAACCGAAAGAGAATTCATCGGTTCTGACAGTGTGCATGTAAGAAATTTTTAGCTGCCACATGCTGGCAATTACGGTGAAAAGATCTACTTTTGTTTCATTGTAGATTGGTTGACCTTGGCGTGCCCAGCCGATATGATTTTCGATTTGGCACCAAGATTGAGGCGTAATTTGCATATGCATTTTAGCTAAAAAAGTGTTTCTACTGTCTGAAAGAGTAGAATTTCTAAGCTCTTCTATTGGGCGTGTTACATCGAGTATGTAATTATCAAGCTCATCTTTTTTCCAGTAAAATGGGCTTCGATGACGCACTTCTAAGCTCATAGCATAGTAGCGGTTGATCGTCCACTTGGTCGCAATATTGGCAAAATCGACGAGATTTTCTTGGAAGTTCCATCCACAATCAGACTCCACACTCAATCTTGGG
>VGMA01000099.1 GCA_016866575.1 Chlamydiota bacterium | reverse complement strand
AACCAAAAGTTTGCAAAAAAAAGCTGACAAACCTCACGAATTTAGAGAAACAAGACGACAAATTGCTCGGATGAAAACCTTTATCCAAGAAAAATATGAGGGTTGAATGACAAAGAAAATAGTCAAAGGTGTCGTATCTTCTAACAAGATGGATAAGACGGTTGTGGTTGTTGTACAAAACGCCATAAGACATCCACGTTACGAGAAAGTTGTAAAGGTAAAGAAAAAATACTATGCCCACACTGATAAGCCCTTGAATATGGGAGATGAGGTATCTATCATTGAGTGTAGACCTCTTTCTAAGTTGAAAAGATGGCGAGTGTGCAGTTAACAAATACGGGATAGAAGATGATTCAACAAGAAACACAATTAGAAGTAGCAGACAATTCAGGCGTCAAGCGCGTAGGTTGTATTAAAGTTTTGGGTGGAACAAGACGCAGATATGCAACAATTGGCGACATCATTGTTTGTGCCGTTAAAGAAGTGACTCCTACATCCGCTATCAAGAAGGGCTCAGTTGTGAAAGCCGTGATCGTGAGAATCAAGTCAGACATTAGACGCCCTGATGGCTCAACGCTATCTTTTGGCAATAATGCTTGTGTTCTTATCGATGACAAGCTTAATCCTCGTGGAACCCGAGTGATGGGAAGCGTAGCTAGAGAGTTGCGTGAAAAGAATTTTATGAAGATCATTTCGCTTGCACCAGAAGTGGTTTAGGAGAACGTAATTATTATGATGAAGTACTTAAAAAAAGGTGATAAAGTAATTGTCACTGCAGGGAACGAAAAAGGAAAAGTAGGCGAAGTGCTCGCAAAAAGTAGCGAGAAAGTTCTCGTTAAAGGCCTTAATATCCGTAAAAGACACAGAAAAGTGCAGGATAAAAAGCCAACGATCATTGAAGCTGAAGCGCCTATGCACATTTCAAACGTTGCTTTTACTCCTGATGGGACTTATGCAACGAAACTCCGATGCCGCGAGAAAGATGGAAAGAAAGAAGTCTATTATTTAGACCAATCTAAAAATCTAGTCGTGCATCGAACATATTAAAGAGTGACGCTATATGAAAGAACAGAAAGCCGTAATACCTCCGTTAAAGCAGCTTTATCTCGAGAAGACAAAAGCTGAGATTAAGCAAGAGCTAAATTTTACAAACGATCATCAAGTACCAGTTTTGAAGAAAGTGGTGATCAGCATGGGAACAGCTAAGCAAAAAGACAAACATGTTTTTGAAGCTTGTGCAAAAGATCTTATGATGATTTCTGGACAAAAGCCGGTAATAACTAGAGCAAAGAAATCTATTTCTAACTTCAAACTAAGAGAAGGTCAAGAAGTAGGTTTAAAAGTAACTTTGCGTAGAAATCGTATGTACGAATTTCTCTACAAATTTTTCCACATTGTTTGCCCAACTTTGCCAGACTTCCGAGGATTAAAGGTTAAGTTTGATGGAAGAGGGTCTTACTCTGTTGGATTAGATACGCAACAAGTTTTCCCTGAAATCAATTTGGATCAATCCAAACATGTACAGGGGATGAATATTACCGTCGTTACATCGGCAAAAACGGACGAAGAATGTTTTGCTTTGCTCTCATCTTTAGGTTGTCCGTTTAGACAAAAGAAAACTTAATAAGAGGATAGGATGTTAAACGATCCAGTAGCTGATTTACTTACAAGAATTCGCAACGCCCTTTCTGCGCAGCACAAGTATGTCGATGTACCCACTAGCAAAATGAGTACGGCGATAGTTGACGTGCTAGTACAAACTGGCTTTGTAAATGGATTTGTACAAAATGCTGAGCTTCGAAAAACTCGCATATATTTAAAATATGACGAGCAAAGAAGACCTGTGATTAAGGGATTAAAAAGAATCTCTTCACCAGGAAGAAGAAAATACGTTAGTGCGACAGAAATACCCATGATCAGACGTGGACTAGGAGTTGCTATCCTTTCTACCTCTAAAGGGGTCCTTCAAGGAAAAATTGCTCGCAAAGAAAATGCGGGTGGCGAACTGCTCTGCAGCGTTTGGTAAACACACGAAAGGTATAGAGGAGAGAACAACAAATGTCACGACTAGCTAAAAAAGCGATCATTCGACCGAAGAATGTAGAAGTGAAAGTAAACGCTGGCACAGTGTCTGCGAAAGGGCCGAAAGGACACATCGATATCGAATTGTTGCCTGGTGTAGACGTTGCTATTGAGGGTGATCAGATTTGGGTAAAAGAAAATGATGCCCTAAAAGAGTATGCGTATCTCGGTCTGATCAGAGCTAGATTGGCCAATGCTGTAACGGGAGTAGAGAAAGGTTTTGAAAAACGTCTTACTCTCATCGGCGTTGGATTTAAAGCGCAAATGAAAGGGAACCAAATTGAACTTGCCCTTGGATATTCGCATCCTTGTCTAGTGCCAGTTCCGCAAGGAATTCAAATAGCAATAGAAAAAGGTACATCGATTATCATTTCAGGACATGACAAACAGGCTGTTGGCCAAGTAGCAGCGACTATCCGCTCACTAAGACCACCAGAACCCTACAAAGGAAAAGGTGTTCGTTACGAAAACGAATTCGTCCGTAAGAAAGCTGGAAAAACTGCTAAGAAGTAATTAGGATAGGTAATACACATGCAAAGCGATATTAGGAAAGCTGGGGAAAGAAAAGCGAGAAGAAAACTCAGCGTAAGACGACGCGTTAAACTCAACGCTCGCATAAGCCATCGGGTTGTTGTTACCCGTTCCCTGAAGCATATCAGTGCACAAATTGTAGATGATGGTCCTGATGGAAGAGTAATCTTGGGTGTTTCATCCCAATCTAAAGCTCTAAAAGCATCAAATGCAGGTCGCATTGAACAGGCAGCTCTCGTAGGAAAAATTTTAGCTGAAGAAGCAAAAAAACAAGGAATCGAGCAAGCTGTCTTTGATCGAGGAAGTTACAAGTATCACGGTAGAGTCCGTGCGCTAGCTGACGGTGCTCGCGAAGCTGGATTAAAAATTTAAGGAAATTAGGTGAGTCATGACCGCAGACAAAAAAGGACCTCGTAAGGAAAAAGAAGAAAGCAAAAGTGACTTGGAAGAAAAAGTAGTATACATTAACCGTTGCGCAAAGGTCGTCAAAGGGGGAAGAAAATTCAGTTTTTCAGCTCTCGTAATTGTAGGCGATAGAAAATCACGTATTGGCGTGGGTTTTGCAAAAGCGGTAGAAGTACCTGATGCGATTAGAAAAGCAAGTGAAAGCGCTCGCAAAAGCTTATTCCAAGTTGAAATTGAGAATAACACAATTCCTCATGAAGTATCAGAAAGAGCAGATGGAGCACACGTAATGCTCAAGCCGGCTCGTCCTGGTACAGGAAACGTAGCAGGATCTCACGTTCGCTCTATGCTAGAGTTAGCGGGAATTCAAGATTGCGTTGCAAAGAACTTAGGTTCTACAAATGCAGGCAACCAGGTTCGTGCAACCCTTTTAGCATTTAAAAAATTAACGAATAGAAAAAAATCTCTAGCTTTAAGGTTTGGTGAATCATGATAACTCTATCGAACTTGAAAGACTTGAATCCGCGCAAAAATCCTAAAAAGCAAGTAGGTAGAGGTGTAGGATCTGGTAAAGGAAAAACTTGTGGCCGTGGTCACAAAGGGGATAAATCCCGTTCTGGATACAAGACACGTCCTTATTACACTGGTGCTGGAGCTCCTCCGCATAAAGTGTTTCCTACAAGAGGATTTTCAAACGCAGCATTCAAGGTAGAATACATCGGAATCAACTTAGATCAAATTGATCGCGTATTCCAAGATGGCGAAGAAGTCACACGTGAAACTCTTGTTAGCAAGGGACTCATTAGTGGCAACCGCGGCAAAAGAATTAAAGTTCTTGGCCAAGGTGAAATCCAAAAGAAATTAAGAGGAATTTCACTTGATGCGGCAACTGCTTCTGCGGCAGAAAAAATTAGAAACGCAGGAATAGCATTAACAGTAACTAAGGCAGTCTAAGAATGATAGAAGCGATTCGTCGTATACTTTCTGTTGAAGATTTGAAGGCTAAGATATCTTTTACTCTGTTCATGCTTGTCGTGTGCCGAATTGGGGCTTATATACCAGTCCCCGGTATCAACACAGACGAGGTGGTCAGGCTCTTTAACTTTTCGACCGGAGGGGGACAGAATCTCTTCCAGCTCGTAGACATCTTTACGGGGGGCGCCTTTGCACAGATGACTGTGGTCGCTTTAGGGGTAATGCCATACATTACCGCTTCGATCATCATGCAGCTTCTTGTTGCAATTGTGCCTTCATTGCAAAGAGAGATCAAAGAAAACCCGGATGCAGGGCGTAGAAAAATGGGTAAGGGAACGCGTTTTCTTACCATTATCATGGCTCTTTTTCATTCCACACTATTTGCTAAATATGTAATCGGAATGAATATGTCTTCACCGGGAATCATTGCTCAGGAGGTGCTGAATGTGCAACTTTTTGGCACACCTTGGCTATTTTATCTTTTAGCTGTAGCAACTATGACTACAGGTACCGTTTTGTTAATGTGGATTGGAGAGCAGATTTCTGAAAAAGGGATAGGAAACGGTATCAGTTTGATTATCACTGTCGGCATTCTCTCTTCATTACCTTCTACAATGGGATCAATCATCAAGCAGCTCAACTTGGAATCACAAGAGCCAGGTCAACTTACCTTCTCATCTTTAGTGGTTTTAATGGCTGTTTTTGTTTCAATCGTAGTAGGAACTATTTTGATCATTCAGGGTGTTAGAAAAATTCCTTTGCAATATGCGCGTCGCGTAGTAGGCCGCAGAGAAGTGCAAGGTGGAAGTGCTCACATCCCTTTAAAAATTAATTATGCAGGGGTTATCCCTGTAATTTTTGCTTCCTCTCTTCTCATGTTTCCAGCTACCGTAACACAGTTTGTTGGTAGAGGAAACTGGTTTGGGGTGGTCTCTGGTTGGCTTTCCCCTGGAAGTTGGGTCTATACAATTATCTACGTATTGCTTATACTGTTTTTCACTTATTTTTGGACGGCCACACAGTTTCATCCGGAGCAGATTGCTTCAGATATGAAAAAGAATGGGGCATTTATCCCTGGGATACGTCAAGGAAAGCCTACACAGGATTTTCTTGAATCAACGATGAATAAAATCACGTTTGCAGGGGCAGTGTTCTTGGCATTGATTGCCGTGTTGCCGACGTTAGTGGGAAGATTGCTATCCGTCGATTCTTCAATCAGCCATTTTTTTGGCGGAACATCTCTTCTCATTCTCGTAGGGGTGATTTTAGATACGACAAAGCAGATTGAGTCACATATGCTCATGAAGCGATATGATGGATTGATGACAAAGAAAAAACTTAAATTGTAGGAAACGA
>VGMA01000098.1 GCA_016866575.1 Chlamydiota bacterium | reverse complement strand
ATAAATAGGTTCGAGGATAACAAAGAAAGTTCTTATAGACAAGCCACTTTTTACTCTAACTAGCCCCTGCTTTAACCCGCTAAAAACCAGGTAATAAAAAACCAGATTTTATTCTATAACACTCATCTTCATGGAGATGAAAAAAATAAACCTGCGCTGAATTTTAAAACAGGAACCACTCAAATCACAAATAACTAATTTTTAAAAAATTAAAATTATAATTATTCAGATTGCATAAATTAATTGATTTTCAATTTAAAATTATATATAATAATTTATTTACGGGTGTTTTTTTATGACAGGAGCTATTTCTTCTTCATGGCAAAGCTGTAACACTGCCATGGCAGCAGCAGACGAACTTAATGAAAATAATTTCTGCAACTGGTATGTGGTTGTAAAGGATACTAAAGCTGTAAAGAATGAGTGTAAAGTCATGGGCTATGTTGAGTCACTTTTCAGCAGGGCTTTTTGCTCTAATCGGCAATTAGTAAACCCCGAAAATTACACTGATGTATATAAAACAAGATTTACCGATTGCTTGGATTGTTTGGGATCAACTACAGAATTTATAGCTAATTTAGGTCTAATGATAGTATCTATATTGCAAGCTTTTGCATAATATTTGATTTAAAAAGGCACCTACGAGCTACGAAGCTGATTTTCTATCCCATTTTTGAGGTAGGTATAAAAAGATCAGATCTATGTTTTTTATCAAACCGCTTATGTTTATCTTAAAAAGTGCACCTAAATCTGCTCGCCTTTAACCTTATACTAGAAATGTAAAAAAAAATTTTACATAGTAGCTTCTAAGGCTTATTTTAGAGCTATTTAATCGAGTGCCATAAGCGCTACTACTCTTTTCTTCTCACTTCTTTACTAGCTTTGCAAGGCTTAGATGTCACGCCTTTCGCTATTTTACATATCATCAGATTATATAATTAAATTTTGCAACATTCTGATAATAATAAACATAAACAATATTGAATTTATGCATGATTGATATTAAATAATATAATGTATTATAATTATATTGAATTATAATATTAATTTTGATATAATTATTACTAAATTAATTAATAAAGGAACTTATATGGTAAACAGCCTATCAAATATCAGAGGCAACTGCTGGACAAACTTAGACAATGCTAAGGCAACTCTAGAAGAAAAAAAAAGTAAAGCATGGGTCAGTAGATATGTAATAGTGGAAAATACGAGCGCTAAAAATTATAAAGTCATGGGATTGTTCCAATACTACCGCAGTCTAATTTGGAACTGCTGTAGTGGAAATAGACAACTATATCAAGAAAAAGCTGCTGAAGAAATTACACATTCATCTAAAGAGTCAGAAGCAATCATTGCTAAATATAGGCCTAGCACTCCCGATACTATTCGGTGTGACAATGACGAAAGAATCCATACCGAAGATCAATGCTTATTAGATGAAAATCAAAAGAAAGCCCTAGAATATTTTAGCACTTCTCACCCCTGCGCTGCACTTAAATTTGTGTCTTTGACTCATGAGATAAAAGTTCCACCTAAATCTGGGAAACTAACTAGCTACATTACAATCGGCATGTGTAATGAAAAGGGTTGCTATAATGCTACTAATCAACATCGATTCCCTATTATAGTTAATCTGTTTTTTTATGACCCTGACTTTCAAAATTTCACAGAATTTAAAAAGCCTACTTTAACTAGTTCGTCCTTCGAAACTAATTTTGAAGATATAGAATTGCCTATGAATTTTTTTTAAACCAGGGAAAATAAGAGATTAATGCAGCATTAACCGGGCTTCCTTTTACAAAAGTGGAGGGAAGCCCTATCTCTAATTGTATTACCACAAGGGTCGATCACTTTATTAAAAAAATGTAACACAGATAAGCAACAGCTAGATTTAAATACTTTACCTAATTAATAATTTTATACAAATACAAAAAGATATTTTTGTTAAAATATTCATAAATCGTTAAAAATCTAAGTTTAAATAATTATTATATTAATAAGTTTTGATAATAAAATTATAATAATATATAATAAATATTATAAATTTTAATAAAACGTGGGGTTAATATGATTTCTTCTTTAATTAACAGTTTTTATCCTAAATCAGAAACTAGTCACTCAGAAACAATATCGAAGAATAAAAGTCTCGATAAGCAAGAAATTTTACTGACTGATAGCAAAACACAAAATTTAAACCCAAATATATTGAACAATAATTCTCAAGAAACATCTTCTTCAAGCAGGCCAAAAATAAAGCCATCTCAAAAACGCTTATCCATGCACTCCCTACGAACAACAGGAGCAGCTTCTAATTATACATCAGCTTCACCATTTTCACAAACTGAGACAGCATCTTCTCAAACTACAGTGAATAACAGCACAAATGGCAGGTTGCAAACAATCGACACTTATGCAAACTCTACGATAAAACATTCAACAACTCCTATTGGATTACTTCCTTATACAATAGAGACTAGTCACCCACTTGCTGCCCTAGCAGATGTTACGTCAACAACAACAAAAATTGAGATAAAGACACCAAATCAACAGCAAAAAGAGGCCATCTTAGATTTTGTAAGAAAACGGAAAGGATTGGAAAACGCCTGTTTTCCAGGAGCATCAACAAGTTATTCAGACCCACAAATTACTAGAGTTTATACTACGGGCTGCTCGGTAGTTACTGGAAATAGCGGAAAAAACATTTCTTTCGATGAGAATACAAAAAAACTATTAATAGATCGAGATCCTGAAGGTATGCTCAAGTCGAGTTCAGTTTATCGAAAACAAAAAGAAATGAATAGCTAATACGATCATAGCAAAATAAAAAAGATTTAGGATGGGAAGCCTTTAGGACCTCAAAAGTCACAAAGGCCTCCTTGTTTTTGGTATGCACCCTGCGAAGAGTTCTCTTTGCGGGGCTTTTGGTTTTGATTGCGATTTTAAATGGATCAAGGCTCTTTTGTAGTAGCTAAATGAGAAATTTGTTTTTAAGGGGTCTTGCGCGCCGTGAATAGGCTTTCACGCAAGGTCTTTTTTTTTGACTTAAGGTACCAAAACCTATGGATTGGCATTTTAAATTAATCACTGTTTTAATAATTATAATAAATTTATAAAGCTCATATAAATAGATTTTTTAATTTTATTGTGTTATAATTATTATTATAAAATGTGAGGTTCAATATGTCTATTATAAATACTTACGCCTGGACTGACTGGGAAACCGCTCGAGACGACTATAGTTCTATAGCCGTAATAGATGCTGTATTTTCAAAAAATCCTATTGGTCTAGATCGGCTTGTCATCGTAGAAAATACTTCTAATAAATCTGAAGCAACTTACAAAGTAATGACACTAGATCAAGCAAATTTCTGTTTTGCTGCGAATTTGGGAGTGAACCGTAAAATTCTATCGTTAGATGATATTAAGCTAAAAGATAGTGAAATAACTAAACTGCAAAGCTGTTCAACCCCTACCTTAAGCACTGAATCTGATGGGAAAGCATCGCCTACTCTTTTAAGCCGAGTAAGCACGATATTTAACAATGCAAAAGCTTGTATGGTTTAAATTTTTAAATTTAGCGAAAAATAAGTGAATGCGTTTTTTGGGTGGATGATTTTGCTTGGATTTGGCTTAGCGCTTTTGCGTATCTACTCGAAGTACATAGCTTTTACTTGGTATCAACAGCTAGCTACGTACTTTTCGAGTAATGGTAAAGAGGATCTTATCAATAGGACTTTGCAAAGAGCGCATAAGGGGCATCACCTTGATTGGAAAAGGGGCAAAGGCCTCCTTTTTCATTGAGTATGCACCGTATGGAAAGATTGAACTCTTTTTTGACTCTCTCTTCATCTTGCAAGGAGCCTTTCCAAGGGGCTTTGATCACTGAAAGCGGGAAAGTTTCTTCTTTTGCTAAGGCGGCAAATTCTTCGATGGTATGTGCGGTCTTTGTCCGTTTATTTCGTAAATCGAGCGCTTTTTGATAAAGCTCTTCTTGCATTTGATCTAGCAAGGATGGGAGCGTTTCTACTAGCTCTTCTCTAGAGATTTTTTTCACACACCCTTTTTCCTCATGGCGCATAGAAAGGGCAAGAGAGCCTTCGGCGATCTCTTTTGCGCCTACTTCGATACGAGCCGGTACCCCTTTTTTGATCCAGTGCCACACTTTTTCTCCTGAGCGTTTATCGCTTAGATCTAGATGGACACGGACGCCTTTAGCTTCAAGCTCTTCGGCAAGAGCTTTTGAGTAAGCGATCACCTCTTCTTGCTCTTTCATCAAGAACGGGATGATAACTACTTGTTTTGGGGCTACTTTAGGCGGGATGACTAGTCCATTGTCATCGCTATGGGTCATGATCATAGCGCCTATTAGGCGTGTTGTGACTCCCCAAGATGTGGTGTAGGCATGTTCTAGCTGGCCGGAGCGGTTGTTGAACTGGATATGGGAAGCTTTGGCAAAATTTTGGTGCATGAAGTGGGATGTGCCTGCTTGAAGGGCTTTGCCATCTTGCATGATCCCTTCAACGGTAAAGGTGGTGTGTGCTCCAGGGAATCTTTCCCCTTCTGATTTTTCGCCTGCATAAAACGGGATGGCGAGCATCTCTTTACCAAAGTCTCTGTAGACTGCTAGCATGGTTTTGGCCATCTCAAGCCCCTCTTCGGCACTTTCATGGGCAGTATGCCCTTCTTGCCATAAAAACTCTGCTGTACGTAAAAAGATTCTAGGGCGCATTTCCCAGCGAACAACGTTTGCCCACTGATTGATTTTCATAGGAAGATCTCGGTATGAGACGATCCATTTTGCAAAACTTTCACCAATGATCATCTCTGAAGTAGGGCGGACGATCAAGGGCTCTTCAAGAGGGCCGGCTGGAACGAGTTTCCCTTCTGCGTTTTTTTCTAGTCTATGGTGAGTTACAACTGCACACTCGGTGGCAAAACCTTCGACATGTTTTGCTTCTTTTTGCAAGAGCTCTAGAGGGATAAATAGAGGGAAATAGGCGTTTTCGACCCCCTCTTTTTTGAACCTTCTATCGAGATCTGCAACCATTTTTTCCCAAATGGCGTATCCCCAGGGTTTAATGACCATGCAGCCTCTCACTAGAGAGTTTTCTGCTAGATCTGCTGCTTTAATTACTTCTTGGTACCACTCAGGATAGTTTTCTTCTCGAGTCGGTGTAATGGCTGTTTGTTTTGCTTTCATAAGTGGTCTGATATTAGCAAACTTTTCTATTTGATACAATCGCTTCTAAGAGAGTTTTTGTATTCTGGTTAGGAGTAGCTTGAAAAAGCTGTAATGAGTTCTTTTTTCATCTTTTGCTGGATCTCTTGAAGGCTCTCTTTAGGCTCTTGAATCAACGCTGTAGTGTTGAGCTTCATTGCTTCAAGTACTTTGGTATTAGGTAAAAGTATCTCTTCGATGAGGGCAAAATCGGGCATGAAAAGTGAAATGCTCGCTTGGTGCAAATAGCCTTGCTTTTTTCTTCTCTGAGCTGCTCCGAGAAGAA
>VGMA01000097.1 GCA_016866575.1 Chlamydiota bacterium | reverse complement strand
GTAAAAATGAACATGTTCGCACGATCTCTTCATTGATTCGTGCATGGGAACACCCTTTAATGGTGCACGAGGGACTAAAAAAACTAGCAAGAGAGATGCAAATACCAGATTCCATGGTAGATAAAGGGATAGCGAATGTGGAAGAAGTTACTATTAAGCGCTCTTTAAGCGTATCTCAAACCACTTTTGATCCAGATCGGATTCTAGAGACAGATTTACTAAGGCTCATGATATTAGCAGGACCTCTCTATCCTGATATTTTTGTATTTGTAAAACAACATATTACCAGCGAAGATTTTTTCGTGCCGATCTGCGCAAAAGTATATGAAACGATTTTAGAGCAATATGCCGAACAGCAAAATATTGATCTGATTCCCTTAGTCTCTCGAGTAGAAAATGCTGAGCAGCAGTTATTTTTGGCAGATATTTTGCAGAAAAAGATCTCGATAGAAAGAGCCAAAGAATCAACAAAAGATACAATAAAAAAGATTTTAGAAAGAAATTGGATGAAAAGACGGGAAGAGATCAAATCGAAAATTCAAGCTGGCGGACTTACAGAAGAAGAGATTTTGATGCTAGCTAAGGCTTTTGATGATTTGAAGAAGCTCCCGCCCGTAGTATCAGCATGGCCATCTTCTTAATTTTTGCCTTAATTTTTTGTTTTTCTATCGTTTATTCATCGCTGCGAATAGGCATATCTCCTATGCCTACATCAAAAAAAGTATCTAAAGCCATTAAGGATCTATTCCCTAGAAATTATAAAGGTAGAATATACGATTTAGGAAGTGGCTTTGGAACCATGCTTATTTTTTTTGCAAGTCAATACCCTCAAGCAGAAATCATCGGCTATGAGCTCTCTTTTTTCCCTTTTTGGATCTCAAAGCTGCTCTGCAGAAGGTATAAAAACATCACCATCTTCAAGAAAGATTTTCGCGGCGAAAAGCTTAAACAAGGATGGATCTATTTATTTCTTTTTTCGAAAGGAACTAGAAGTCTTGATTGTGCTCAGTTTCAAGGCTCTGTTGTGTTGAGTAACACGTTTCAGCTCGCAAGTCAATACACTAAAAAAATGGATGTAGCAGATCTTTATAGAAGCTCTTTATATCTCTACGATTTTAAAAAAAATGGATCTCTTTTTTAAGACGCTAAAAAAGAGATCCTTAACGACTATCCTAATAACTTAGAAATGGTAGATTTAGTTTGATTTTTTTCGCTCGTAAAGATTTGACAGTGAGAAAGCGTGTGGTTTTCATTGATCGCTTTTCTAAATATTTTGGATAAGCGATTCAAAGGTAAAAAATCTTCTTCAAAGACATGGTCTACTTGCATTTGCAATACTCTTCTTGTGTTTGAGAGCATAGCGTCTAATTTGAAAAAGATATTGTTATCGAGAAAAACTTCTTTTTTAGCTATCTCTAATACTTCATCTTCTTTATGTTCAGATTCTAAAAAGCTGCCTGTTTTAGTATAGATGTAGAATTTGCTATAAGATGTTGATGAATTTTGTTTTCCATAGGCAAACGAAAGATTTCTTTGGGAAGAGAGTGTTTCAAAGCAGTACTGAGAGTCTAAGTAATTAAGATCTTCATTGATAACAGCTATGTCTAGCCCGCTTCCTTTTGCCTTTGTCTTAGTGTCGACAAGAGTAGGTGTATAATGCGTTTCGGCTAGATATTCAAGAATAGAGTAATTTTCCTCTTCACTAAATGTAGAAGGATCAACATCTCTAAAAGCGTTGTGTTCGGCAAGGTTTAATGTAAGTAGATCAGCTTCTCTTGCTCGTTTGATTCTACGCGCTAGCGTTTCTTCAGCTCTTAACTCTAAGACAGTATCAGCAGAAATAAAGAAGGGGCGTTTGATCAAATTTTTTAATGAGACCATGTCTTCGATCATCACAGAGGTTCTTGCGATAAAGATCATGGGAGGGTAAGAGATTTTATCAGCGCTGAAAACTGCGACCTCTAGAGAACAAAGGGTTTTACCGGGAGTTTGTAAAATAAAAATATTTTTTCTATTGATCTCCGCCATTTCCGTAAAGAGCTTGCAAAAGTATAGAATATCTAGATGTGATGAAGGCGAAGAAGAAATCACTCTTTTGCCTGTTGATTCTGCTACGATATGGATATTTGCCAGAGAATCAGGAAGAGTCCCTATGGTTGTTGTTGCAGTAGCAACGGATGCTGGAATCGCACTCATTATTAAAACCTCAAAAATTTTTAAATTTACCAGAGATTTTATTTGCAAATTTAATAAAAATCAATGCCGATTATAACCATAATAAAAATTTATAATTCATAATGAATAAATATTTTTCGTGATCAATAAGCTTTAAAAGAAAAGATCTTCTCAGGTATACTCCCTACGCTACAATAAAAAAAGGTCGATTATGATAACAAATACCAGTTCTTCTCTGCTTACGATCAACACCGATGTTGTAGATCAAACAGATAGCGAACTCTCAACAGGTAAAACAGCAAAGAGTTCTTCCGGAAGAGAAAGCCATTTTTACGGCTTTAAAGAAATCGAAAGTGAAGAAGAAAATTTGAAATTGAGAAGATGCAGTTTTTCTAAAAGTGGGTCAGAAAACAGATCAAATATCAGCGCTAATATTTTTAGTCCTAAAAAAGATGACATAGATGATGCAATTCTTTTTCAAAAAAGGGAAGAGTGGCTTAAAAGAAAATCAGATCGTGTCTCTGAAGAGCAAAAAATTGCGGCACTAGCTGATGTTCACTTTAGCCGCAATTTAGAGTTTACTGAAATCAAGGAAGCCCTGAAATAGAGCTAATACTTCTTGTAGTAGAGCAATTCTGTTGTTTCGAAGTGTTTGGTTTTCATCAAGAACTTTTACCTTTTCGAAGAAATTGCTAAGAGGATTTTGTAATTTAGCAAAATGATCGAACACTTCAATATAGGCCTTATTCACTAACGCTTCAGCAACAGCTTTCTTTCTAAAAGAGAGTTCTTTGTAGAGCTCTTTTTCTTCGTCTAAAGAAAGTAAACGCTCTTCAAAAGATTTTGTTGCCTGGTTTTCTGTTTGTCCTTTTGCTCTTTTATACACTTCTTTGAGAAGGTCAAATTCTTTGTGCTGTGCTCGATATTGATTTAGCGCCTGCACTTTACAGAACTGGTCAAAAGGATCGTAACACCCCTCAGAAATCGTAGCTTCGATCTCTTGTTTTTCGAAATCATATTCTAAAAGAGCGGTTTTTAAACGGCTTTCAAAGAACTGTTCAATTTCATTAGCAACGTGGGGATGCTTTGCTTGTAATCCCTTGTCAAAATTATGGATGAGTTTTTCTATAATGCTAGAAAGAGGAAGAGATGTTTTTTTCTCAATCAAAATTTTAAGGATTCCTAGCGTCGCTCTTCTTAAGGCATAAGGGTCTTTAGAAGAGGATGGTCTGATTCCAATCAGATAGTAGCCGATAATATTGTCTAGCTTATCAGCAATACTGAGAATTTGGCCATAAGAGCTGCTTGGCAGAGCTCCATTTTCGCAAGTAGGCATCCAATGCTCTTCGATCGCTTTAGCAACATCCATGGATTCGCCATGGTACACGGCGTAGTAATTTCCTATAATGCCCTGCAATTCAGGGAATTCAGAAACCATGCTCGATGCTAGATCTGCTTTGCACACCTCTGCGGCTCTTGCTAAAGTCGTTTCATTAACATGAGAGGGGAAATAGTGTCTTAAAATTTCAGCATGCTTTTTGATTCTTTGCACTTTGTCGTAAACAGAACCAAGAGCTTGCTGGAAAATGACATTCTCCAAGCGCTTATTGAAATCGTCTAATTTGAAGCGTATGTCTTGTTCATAAGTGAATGTTCCGTCAGAAAGCCTTGCAGTAAGAACAGCCTTATTATTTTCCAAGATCATTTGCGTTGGATCACGATCAAGCGTTGCAATAAAGTGGTTAGAAAGTCTTCCACTTTTGTCGCTGCATGGAAAGAGCCTTTGATGGTGCACCATCTCTGACATCAATACTTCAGGAGGGAGTGGGAGGAATTTTTTATCAAACTCATAAATTGCAAGAGTCGGGTATTCGCTAAGATATACCACTTGATTAAGCACAACGTCACGCTTTAAAGCATGGCAGTCGTATTCTTTTTCAATTTCCGTCAGCTGGGAGTTGATGAAGATCTTTCTTTCTAGCGTATCTGCTATTACGTATCCTTTTTTGAGTTTTTCTACATACTCTTTAGGATGCTTGATTTCAATCGCTTTGCCGCTTCTTTGGCGGTGTCCATAAGTTACGTTGCTAGATGTGATTGAGCCCATTTTTACAGGGATCACTTCTTTGCCAAAAAGGGCAGTGATCCAGCGTATGGGTCTTGCGTAAAGCAATCCACCTTCCCAGTGCATCTTCTTCGGGAAGCGGATTTCAGAGATGATGGATTCTAGGGCTTTGCCTAAGATAGCAATCGTTGATTCCCCTTTAGTCGCGATATTCGCGTAAAGGTATTCTCCGTCGCGTATAGAAACATCTTTGGCCTGCCCTTTTTCGATAGCAGCTAAGCTAAGAGGAGGCATGCCTATGGATGAAAAAAATCCCATGGCGGCTTTAGTAGGTAGGCCTTCTTGATCAAAGGCAATCGAAACTGGAGGCCCTTTTTTCTGTGCAATGCTATCTGGGCTCCCTTCGGAAAGTTTTTTGATCAAAACTGTTAGGCGGCGAGGAGTTGAAAAGGTTTGGATTTCTTCAAACGATAATTGATGCTGGCTAAGTAGATTTCGTATGCCTCTTTCAAAGGATAAAATTGCGCCTGTGATGTAGGAATCAGGAAGATCTTCACTACCGATCTCGATAAGACAGTCTTCTTTCTTATCAGGATTGTAGGAGAAGTTGTAATTGATAGAATTTGTATCTTGTTTGGATTCTTCTTTTACATGTTTGAGTAAAGGGAAACCTAATTTTCTACGCTCTTCTACATAAGCTTTAGCTACTTCGCAAGAGAGGTGTCTAATTCTATGGATGTATCTTGTTCTTTCAGTAACAGAGATAGAACCTCTAGCTTCAAGCATATTGAACGTATGAGAAGCCTTAAGAATGTAATCATATGCCGGCATAGGCATCGATTTACCGGTAAGAAGAAGGGCTTCTTGTTCAAAGTCGTTGAAGTGTCTTTCGAGCATCGCTATGTTTGCTTCTTCGTAATTGTAGCGGCTCCACTCTTTTTCGCCTTGTAGGTAGATTTCTCCGTAAGAGAGTTTGTCGTTAAAGGCTACTTCGTAAATATTTTTCTTGTTTTGTAAAAACATAGCAAGTCGTTCGACCCCGTAAGCCAATTCTACTGAAATAGGCTCAAGTTCGAATCCTGCCATGGTTTGAAAGTAGGTAAATTGGGTAATTTCCATACCATCGCACCAAACTTCCCAGCCCACTCCCGATGCACCTTGAGTTGGCGCTTCCCAGTCGTCGTGAACAAAGCGAATATCGTGCTCGCTTAAACGCAGTCCGATCGCTTCTAAGGACTGTAGGTAGTAGTTAAAAATTTCTTTTGGCGAAGGT
>VGMA01000096.1 GCA_016866575.1 Chlamydiota bacterium | reverse complement strand
GTCAAGGGGATAAAAAGTTAATAGCTACCTTGATCACACTTGGAGCAAACATCGAATACCAAAACGGTGTGCTTAAAGTCTTAGAATCCAATGATTTTGAAGGCGGTATAGTCGATGTAAATGACATGATTGATGCAACGCCTATTCTTGCAGTATTTGGCTGTTTTGCTAAATCTCCTTTAGAAATCAAAGGTGCGTCGGTTGCAAGAGAAAAAGAGTGCAACCGTCTTAGCTCGATTACAAAAGAATTATCAAAAATGGGAGCAAAAATCGAAGAGACAGAAGATGGACTTATCGTTTATCCTTCTATTTTAAAAGCGGCTGTTGTTGAATCTCATAATGACCATAGAATCGCGCTTTCTTTATGTGTTGCAGCGCTTGGTGCAAAAGGGCAAAGTGTTGTTAAAGGAATTGAATGTATAGCGAAGACCTATCCCACATTTCTAAAAGACTTTGTCAATCTCAAGGCAAACATAACGTAATTCTTTGTGGTTTTCAAGGAGTTGGAAAAACATCCCTTGGTAAAAAGCTTGCAAGCGATCTTCAATTTTCTTTTATTGATACAGATCAACTTTTGCAAAATCGGCATAAAATTAAGGTTCAAGAACTATATCAACAAGTAGGAGAAAAGGCTTTTAGAAAGCTTGAAGAAGAGGTTGTTTTATCCCTTATCTCTTGCCAAAAGCATGTCATAGCTCTAGGAGGCGGCGCTCCTTTATCAGAAAAAAATCGGATAATTTTAAAAAAAATCGGTGTGGTCATTTATCTTAGATCAACGCTTGAGGAGCTAAAATCTGAACTGATGTCAAGAAATCCGTTCCCTAAATATCTCAAATCGGGTAATCCTGAGGAGCAAATACGCAATCTCTATTTTTATAGAGACCCTATTTATCAGGAGTTTAGCGATGAGCAGAAATAGTTTTGGTACTATATTTCGATTCACAAGTTTTGGAGAGTCCCATGGAAGCTGTGTAGGTGCGGTTGTAGATGGCTGCCCTGCTAATTTAGAGCTTGATATTCAAGCAATTCAAGAAATGCTTGATCGTCGCCGTCCCGGATTTTCAAAACATACTTCTGCAAGAAAAGAAAGTGATCAAATCGAAATACTTTCAGGTCTTTTTGAAGGGAAAACCACAGGGGCACCTGTAGCTTTCATCATAAGAAATCAAGATGCAGATTCAAGTCAGTATGAAACAGTAAAATCGATCTTTCGTCCCGGGCATGCTTCGTATACTTACCTAGAAAAATATGGGATATTTGATCATAGAGGTGGCGGGAGGTCTTCAGGAAGAGAGACCGCTGTTAGAGTCGCAGTAGGTGCAATAGCTAGACAAATCATGAAAGAAACTGAGGTAAAGGCCTACTTAAAATCTGCAGGTGGTGTAGAAGGAAATGAGGCAATTTTGCAAGCGATAGAAAAAGCTAAGCAAGAAGGCAATTCCATAGGAGGTGTCGTCGAAGTAAATATTCAGAATGTGCCGGTCGGTCTTGGTGATCCGGTTTACGAAAAATTAGAGGCAAAACTTGCGTATGCGATGTTGTCGATTCCAGCAAGCAAAGGATTTGAAATCGGAGATGGTTTTTTTAGCGCTACTATGAAAGGGGATGAGCATAACGACATTTTCATTGAAAAAGAGGGGAAAATCATCACAAAAACCAATCATGCGGGAGGTGTTTTGGGTGGGATAAGTACAGGAATGCCTTTAGTTTTTCGCGTGGCTTTTAAACCTACATCGAGCATTTTTAAGCCGCAAGAGACACTCAATACCGATAGAGAAAACATCACTTTTTCTCTTCCAAAAACGGCAAGACATGATCCTTGTATAGCACTTAGAGCAGTTAGTGTTGTTGAGGCAATGAGTTACATAGTATTAGCTGATTGCTATTTGTTAAATCGTTGCTCAAAATCAAATAATTCTATACCATCACCCACATGGATGTTATAGATCTTGCTCGATTACAGTTTGCCTTCACCATTACATATCACTATATTTTTCCGCCGATGTCGATTGGCATACTCTTTTTGTTAGTGATTATCGAAGGGATGTATCTAAAAACCAAAATACCGCTCTATTTGCACCTCGCTAAATTTTGGACAAAGATTTTTGCTCTGTTTTTTGTAATGGGAGTTGCCAGCGGATTTGTGCAATTATTCGCTTTTGGCAATAACTGGTCTCAATATTCCCGTTTTGTCGGGGATATCTTTGGAGGCATACTCGCAGCAGAAGGGGTTTTTGCTTTTTTCTTAGAAGCTGGGTTTATTGGAATCATGCTTTTTGGCTGGGGTAAAGTTCGTGCATCTATCCACTATCTTTCAACTGTCCTTGTATGCTTTGGAGCTACATTTAGCGCCACGTGGATTGTGATGGCAAATTCTTGGATGCAAACACCAGACGGCTATCGCATCGTTGGGGAAGGGGCCTATAGAAGAGCAGTAATTACAGATCTTTGGAAAGTTTTTTTCAACCCCTCTTTCGTCGATAGAATCATTCACGTTTTATTAGGATGCCTGATCTTGGGCGTTTTTCTTTTGTTAAGTGTATCAGCCTATTATCTTGTGAAAAGACGGCACATAGAGGAGGCGCGATTTGGCCTTAAATTAGGTCTTCCGCTTGCAGGATTGCTTTTATTTTTGCAGCTTCTCTCTGCTGATAGTACAGCAGAAGGGGTCGGCCGTAATCAACCGGTGAAATTAGCAGCGATGGAAGGGATGTTTACCACTGAAACGCCATCTCCTATGTACATCATAGGCTGGCCTTCTGTAAAAGATGGCACCGTTAAAGGGATCAAAATTCCCGGACTTTTGAGCTTGCTCTACTTCAAAAATCTTTCTGAAGGTGTTAAGGGATTAGACGAGTTTCCAAAAGAAGATTGGCCAGATGTTTTTTGGACTTTTCAGTCCTATCACATCATGATCTATTGCTGGGGAGCTATGACTCTTTTAGTCATGATAGGCCTCATTTTGCAGAGAAGAAAAAAGCTCGAAAAAGCGCCGATGTTTCTCTGGATGCTTGTTTTTTCGATCATATTTCCCTATGTAGCCAATACGACAGGATGGTTTACTGCAGAAATAGGAAGGCAGCCTTGGATTGTACAAGGGATCATGCGCATTAGAGAAGGAGCTTCAACTGTTGTTTCAAAAGGGGACGTCATTGCATCGTTGATTATGTTTGTGATAGTCTATAGCTTGCTCTTTTCTTTATTCATCTTTCTTCTCAACAGAAAAATCAAGCATGGACCTGTTGAGGTCTCTGAGCTTCCTGAAGATATCCACTATAGAGATTACATTACATGAGTTTAGAACTGTTGCAGCATTTTTGGTACGCAGTAGTTGGGATTGCTATTATTGCTTATGTCGTTTTAGATGGTTTTGATTTAGGGGTAGGCTGTTTACACCTATTTGCTAGAAACGACTACGAAAGGAGAATTTTACTCAACTCCATCGGGCCTGTCTGGGATGGCAATGAGGTGTGGCTGATCATTATATCAGGGGCCCTTTTTGCTGGTTTTCCAGATGCATACGCCTCCTTATTTTCAGGTTTTTACTTATTGTTTATGATGATGTTAGCCGGAGTGATCTTTAGAGCCGTAGCTATAGAATTCCGCTCTAAAGTAGCATCGATTCCCTGGCGTAAGACTTGGGACTTTTTATTTTTCTTTTCAAGTTTGCTCTTGGCTTTTCTAGCTGGAGTGATTATTGGCAATCTGATTAAGGGTGTGCCGCTAAATGAAAAAGGGGAAATATGGATGCGTTTTTCTGATTTCTTTGGTTTTTATCCAGTAGTATGTGGTGTTTTCACCATTTTCCTTTTAGCTATGCATGGACACCATTTTATTATGATGAAAACAGAAGGGCATATCCAAAAGCATTTTGGAAAGCTCGCTCCTTACACGGTATCATTTTTTGCATTCTTTTATGCTTTAATCACTGTATTTACATGGAAGGCTAACTACCACATGATTGCAAGAATCATGGAGTATCCTGTTTTATTTTTTGTTCCATTGCTTACGTTTTTAAGTATTGTAGTCAGCTATATGTATGGAAGAAAGGAAAAGTATGGACTTTCGTTCATCTATTCAAGCTTGTCAATCTTGCTATTTTTTGTTACTTTTGCGATCGGTTTTTATCCTAATTTGATCTTCTCTTCGATCGATCCTAGTTACAATATAACCCTTTATCAATCATCTCAAGAAACAACTCTCAAGGTTTGCCTTGTGATTGTTGTAATAGGTGTCCCTATGGTTTTAGCCTATGGAGCAATGATTTATTATATTTTCCGTCAAAAAACACGTCTTCATGACCACAGCTACTAAGCCAAGAGTATGTGGAAGAAAAGAGCAAATCTTATGATAAGATTTGCTCTTTTTTAAGCTAAGCCTTAGCGAGCTGATTGGCTCTTACAGCCTTAACTAATGATAAGATATGAGGTAGTGACATCAAAGCTAGGACAATATCAATCAGTGTCCAAACAAGCTTTGGCTCTGCTACCGCGCTTACAAAGATCATGACAGCAAGACCTAATAGATAATGGCGCTGATATTTGAAGTCTGTAAGGAAGTTAAAACATTGTCCGCCGTTATAGGCATTTCCTAAAATTGTGCCGATTCCGAATAAGAAAGTGCATGTCATTACGATCGCGACTCCGGCAAAAGATAAGTAGTGCTCAAAAGATGCGATCATGATATTTACACCTAAAGAAATCGTTGGGTCTTTCCAGTATCCAGTAACAAGAGCCACAAGGCCGGAAAGAAAGGCTACAAGTCCTGCGCTATAGGTTGCAAGCATAGCTAGCGTAGCTTGCTCTTCTGCATTTGTAGTTTGCGCCATAGAATGGGGGATTGTCTGCGTTCCTATACCAGCTTCACAACACTGAACACCTTTAAAAATACCCCAGCGTAGGCTGCTTACAATACCGCCAATCAAGGAGCCTGTCACAAATTCTCTAGGATAAAGAAAGCTTTTAAAAATTTCTAAAAAAGCATTTGCTAGCTGATCGCTGTTCATAGCCAATATCCAAAGACAAGATGTGATGTACAATAAAAACATCGTAGGGACCAATCGAGCAGAAATAGCTCCTATGGTTTTGATTCCTCCCATCAATACCACTAAGGTAAAGAGTGTGAGCAAAATACCCGAAGTAGTTGTCGAGATGCGAAAGTCTCCTAGAAATGGGGAGTCAAGAACAGCAGCAAGCTGATTTGCTTGAGCTCCTGACCATACAGTCATAAGCGCTAAGCAGCCTAGAGCGTACCATTTGGCCATAGCTGGAGAGATCAGTTTAGAAAGATACTCCATGGGCCCACCCATGATTTTCCCATCAAGAAGGGTTCTTCGGTGTTTTACAGCAAGTTGCACTTCCGTAAAAACCGCAGCGCCACCAAAAAACGAGGTAAGTAAAAAGCCCACAAGAGCGCCGGGGCCGCCAAGTCTTATAGCAATTGCCGGGCCTACTATGGTAGATATGCCGAGCGTAGTAGACATCGCCGTAAAAAGAGCGCGGTGAGGAGCAATGGTATGGG
>VGMA01000095.1 GCA_016866575.1 Chlamydiota bacterium | reverse complement strand
TTCAAGGGGAATGAGCGCTGAAAAAGTAAGCGAAGTATTCCATTTGCTTGTGAGCTCTTCAGATCTTTGTCTTCTTTGGCATTTTCTTTTCACGTTGATGACGATGATGATTGTCTTTTCTGGGGTAAGAAAAGGAATTGAGCATTGGTCTAGAATCATGACAAGATCTTTATTTGCAATGCTTTTTGCCCTTTTTCTTTATAGCTGTACGCTGCCTGGAATGGGCCCTGCGATTGAATTTATCTTGTATCCTAATTTTGAAACATTCACCTTTTCTAGCGTCTTAGAAGCGCTGGGCTTATCGTTTTTTACACTGAGCCTAGGTCAGGGTATTATGTTTAGTTATGGTAGCTATACCTCTGATCAAGAAGATCTTCCGATGATGTCCATCATTGTTTCTTTTGCTGTAATCATCGTTGCTATCCTTGGCGCGCTGACAATTTTTCCGGTAGTCTTCACCTTTGGATTTGAGCCTTCAGCTGGAACAGGGCTAATTTTCCAAGCGCTTCCTTACTTATTTTCCAAGCTCCCTGGCGGTGTGCTCATATCAACGCTGTTTTTCTCTTTGTTTGTATTTGCAGGTCTTACATCAGCGATGGCTTTTGTCGAGGTAGTAGCTTCTAACATGATGGAGCTAATGGGATGGAGCCGAAAAAAAGCGGCGCTTTTGGTCTCTATGGCGACATTTATCTTTGGAATACCTAGCGCTTTAGCGGGAAGCGGCATTTTATTTTCAGACTGGCAAGAGATCTATCGCATGAACTTTTTAGAAACAATGGACAACTTTGTTTCTGTATGGCTTATACCTGTAGGTGGACTCATCACGACAGTTTTTGTTGGATGGATATGGAATAAAGAGGCTTCACAAGAGGAGTTTTTGAAGGGTTCATCTTGCTCGCCTCGATTATTTTCTGTATGGTATTATGCTATGCGCTTTTTAGTGCCAGGCTTAATAATCCTCATCATCCTCCAAAAAAGCGGATTGATCAATTTCGATTAAGCCCTCAACTGAAGAGAATGCGGTTTTAACGATATCTAGATGGCGGCTAAAGGTTTGTAGGTGCAGAATGATCTGATCTAAATTGCCTTTGTCGCTTTCGTGAGCATCTAGAAGGTTTTTGTATTGCCTAAACATCTCATCAATAGAAAAGTTGAGATGATCTTCAGTGAATGTGTATTTGCTCAATAAAAATAAAGCATCTTTTACATGTTCTGTTTCTAATAGATCTCTAGTCGATTTCGTTTCTTTATTTTCTATGCTGCTAAATGCTTGTTTGACGCCCTGGTCTAAGATCTCTAGTGCATCTTTAAAGCTCATGTGATTTCTCAGTAGATTTTCTAAAGAGATGGCTTTAGTCAACACTTCGATAGCTTGTTTTTCACTAGGGTTTTGGCTGAATTTGTCAAAAATAGTGACTAATTGGTCGAAATCGGTTTGCTCTTCTTTTGAAAAATCAGCTCTATCAATGAAGCTCATCGCTTCGATGAGTTCTTCAAGCATGGTCAAAATCAGATGAGGAGATTTTTGGTGTGTTTGATAATTTTCAATCATATTTTCCATGATCTCTTCAAATGTCATGATTTCTTCAATCAATCTTGCTTTTCTAAGACCTGTAGATTCTATCGTCTGGATAAAAAACGGGTTGATAGTGTGTAAAAATTGACGACATTTTTTTTCTAGTTCTTGAATGCTTAGTTCAATATGCTCTGGCAAGAAAATGAGGGTATGGATCAATTTAGCAAGTTCTTTGGCATTTTTTTCTTGATCGACGCTGTATGTAGGGGTGGTGATATTTTCTAAAAAGGGAAGAAGCTCTTGGAGCTTTTCTAAAGATTCTACTAAAAGTTCTGCTTTTCCTTTTTTTAAGGCTTCGCTGATATTTTTGAGGTGGACCAAGGTAGCTTGGACAGTTTTGAAAGCGAAAGTAAAAAGGTATTTCATTTTTCCCTCTTTTTTTTCATTACTATAACAGAAAGAAAAAAGGGAAATGACTCTACTCTCTATATCAGTTCTTTAACGCATAGTCTACAGACGAGCTAAGAAGGGGAGTAGGACTTTTTTTGGCTTCTATTAAGGTAAATTCCGTAGAGGTTGGATAGATGTTTTGAATGATAAAGCCAGATTGATAGAGCATCTTTTTGAATGTGTCTAGTGACCGCTCTTTTCCCCCGGTGAGTGTGAGCATGAGCATATCCATGCAACTTGCGTAGGGAAACTCTTTGTCTATGACCACTTCTGTGATCAAAAGTTTGCTATTAGGGCTCATGGCGCTAAAGCAATTATCCAGGATCTTTTTGCACTCTTCGTCATCCCAGTCGTGAAGAACCGATTTTAATAAATAGGCATCGATCCCTTGAGGAATGCTGTTAAAAAAATTGCCGCTAATGACCTGGTAGGTTTTGTCGTGAGGCTGATTTGCAACTTCAGGCAGTTCAAATAAGGTCGCTTTAAGGTGGGGGTGTCTTTTCAATAGTCCTTTGAGAAATTGCCCCTCTCCTCCACCTACATCGCAAAGGGTGGTGAAGTTGCCGAACTCGTAACTGTCTAAAATGGAATTGATTACAGCTAAAGATTTCTCTTTCATGCCCTGCTTGAATAAAGATAGGCGCTCAGGATGGTTCTTGAAGTACTGAAAAATCGGTTCGCCAAAGCTAAGCTCAAAAGCTGGTTTGCCGATCTTTATTGATGATAAGAAGCTATCAAAGGCTTTATGGATGTCTTCACCATAAAATATGCAAAGTCCATGCAATGTTTCGGGGTGATTTTTTTTCAAAAGAAGGCTTGTATGATTGTTGATGTATCTGCCATCAGATAGTTTTTCAAATACTCCTAAATTTGAAAGAGCGGTCATAAGGCGATCTAGAGATTCGGGGTGGCATTTGGTGAGATTTGAAAGTTCTAGGCTTGTTCTAGGCTCATCGAGCTTATCGGCTATTTCTAGCTTGGCAGTAGTATATAGGGCTCTAGAGATCCACTCTCCTGAAAAAAGGGTGAGGAGTTTTTCTCGATCTAATTCACAAGCTATGAGTTGAATTGAAAAAAAGAGTATAATATTCAGATACTTCATAAAAAAATAGTAACAAAATTAGCGATTAAAATCTCAAAATTTATTTATCGAGTAGAAATTTTTAGATCTCTTTTCTGTTGATGTAACGATTTGTTTACTTTTGTTTAATTAAGTGCATAAGTTATAATTTATGACAAATTAATAATATTTAGGATTTTATGTATAGTATACAAGCAGCAAATGAGTCTAAACAATATGTAGAAGAGTCTGAAAGTGTGCCTAGGTCTTTAGATGGGCGAATGCCTATTCATGAGCATTTTGTAACAAAAATTCAGCAGATTGTCGCTCCTTGTTTTCAAAGACTTGAGCTTATGAAGCAGGGGCGTTTTGAAGAAGCGATTAGACTTCAGCCGATGGGAATTTGGTACAACAATGACTTTGCATACGCTCTAAAGCAGCTCGGGGACACCCCTTTAGATATTTTAGGTCCAACGTTGCCGGCTAGCCGTATCCACGCGATGCTTTTAGATAAAGGCTGTTTTTACACTTCTTGGGCTAATGCGCAGTTTTGGGTAAGAGTGCCTGATGAAACATCACATGTTGGTCTACATTATACCGAGCTTAGTGTAAATCCTAAGGTAAAAGCTTCTGATGCTATAAAGGTACTTATCGAAAAAGTCTCTTTTATAGGCTGTCAGCACATACATGCAATCGCTGTCTATTTAATGATGATCGATAGAATGGGAAATGAAACCTTTGACAGCTGGGCTCAGTATCAAAAATTAGACCTTGATCTGTTATTTACCACCGATTTTCCGATTTTTACCCAATCTGCAGCTGAATTGCCAAGCTATCGCGATCGATTTAGAACTACTTTTTTACAAGGCCAAACACTTTACATGAACAACCATGAAACATACACAGTCAAACATCCCCATGGAATGGATAGAGGTATGAACTTGGTGTTTATCGATAGAAGAGAAGATGGAGAGCCGTTATTTACAGGTATGGGGCTTGACCCAAGGGGAGTAACTCTTGAAGAGGTGGCAGAGGGGTTAATACGGGCGTATAATCAAAACCCAATTGAGGATGAAACGCTTTTATCTTCAAAAGCTGCAGAAAAATACCGAACAAAACGGGACACAATAGTTCTTAATACTCCTGAAGGGAGAGTGTCGTTTACTCAAGAAGAGTTTTTCCATGCAGAGCCAGGATCAAGAGCTCATTTTTTTTATACTGCAGTTTCACATGAGATTTTAGCTAATAAAGAAAGGCTATCTAAGTTGAGAAGTCATCAAATCACAAAACAAGAATTTTTAAGTAGAAAGGATCTATTTTCTCCTTGTTCTACAAGAATAGGGTCAAGAGAATTTGAAGCGCTAGTCAACCAAACAGTTCCAAGTTCTTCAGGAAGAAAATAAAGTAGCAAAAAGGTGTCATGCATTCAGTTCATAGTAGTTTATCTTTAAATGGATGCCTAGAAGAGCTCAGGATAAGTGATAGCAGTCTGCATGCAACCCCACCTTTTCATGAACATTTTACGCAAAAATTTCAGCAGATTATCACCCCTTGTTTTCTTAGAGATCAGCTAATTGATGAGGGGCGTTTTAAAGAAGCTTTCGATCTTAAGCCTCAAGGGATTTGGTATAACGTCACTTTTGCGCTTACTTTAAGAGAGCTAAAATCACGTCCTGTTGAGGTTTTGGGATCTATTCAACCGGCAAATGAAATATATCACAGATTTTTGGAAGAGGGCTTTTTTTGTTCTTCATGGGCAGATCCTCAATATTGGAAGCAAGAGGAGTCATTTGATCCTTCTGAAAGTTTCTATTCTTCAAATTTGGTATTGAAAGAAGATGTTAGGGCTTCAGATGGAATTAGCGCCTTGATGGAGAAAATTTCTTTTGTAGGGTGTCAGCATATATACACTATAGCTTTGTATCTAGTGATGATTGATCGAATGGGAAAAGAACATTTTGATGCCTGGGCAGCTTGTCATAAGATCGATTTAGAGTCTATTTTTACAGAAAAAGTGCCCCTATTTTTTTATGGCGGCAAACAAATCTACACAATGAAAGAGCGTTTAAAGACAGATTTTATCCAAGCGCAAACTCTTTATATCTCAAATGTGGATGACTATTTAGATAAGCATCCCTATGGGCTAAGTAGGGGTATGAATCTACTCTATCTTCATAAAATAGGCAAAGAGCCTTTATTTACAGGGCTTGGATTAGACCCGCAAGGGGAGAGCTTATTGCAAATCGCCGACTATCTCGTACAAGATTATAATCAAGATCCTGTGCCAGAAGAGTGGATTGTGTCTTCACAAGCATTAGAAGAGATGAATAACATCATAGAGAGAGAAGATATTGAAAGCGATGAAAAGGATACTTTAAAAAAAGATCAAATCATAACAAAGCAGATTCTTAAGCAAGAAAATCTATTCCAGATGGCGCTTATTGTAGATGAAGAGCGTTTTACAAAAATGATTGCATTCAACAAAGTTTGATGCGTATGGAGCATTTTTATCGCTCTACTTTTTTCTGATA